>CAZVDJ010000182.1:0-7512 GCA_964626245.1 uncultured Gemmatimonadaceae bacterium | reverse complement strand
GCCGTATGACAGCAGCGTCAGGCAGAACGACACCTCCGCAAGTCCCGATAGCAGCAGGAAGGGGAAGACGCGGGCACCGACCGCCGGGTCGAAGAAGTGCGCGAAGCTGTTCGTCAGGTAGAGCGCGCCCTCGATGCCCATCAGGACGCCGACAAACCGAGGGAAGAACGTCGACCGCAGGATGAGGGAGCCGATCAGCAGGCAGAAGCATCCGAAGAACGCGAGCGCGATCATGTACCCGAAGTCGAACAACCGCAGCGAAAGCAGCACGGCCGCCTGGCGCTGTTCCGCCGGGAAGGCGTCGAGGTAGGCGGCTCGACCCAGGAGGATCAGCGGCGCGTAGTGCGCCAGGAGGATCACCGCCTGCACCGCCGCGCCGATCGCGGCAAAGAGCGCCATCGCACGCGCCGTCTTCCGGTCGACGACCTTGAACAGTTCGTACAGCAGGAACGTCAGCGGCACGAGCGCCAGGAGGTAGAACACCTCGACCGCGAAGCCGGCGCGATACAACAGCTCGTGCTCGAGGATGTTCCGGGCGGTCGCCGCCGCGTCGCGGGCGACGATCAATCGGTCCCGCACGCCCAGCTGCGCGAAGGCACCCCCGGCAATGATCACCAGGTAGAGGAGGCCGGCGATCCTCGCCAGGGTGCGAGGTGACCGGGGGTCGCGCGCGCCGGGCACGCCGCCTGACCCCTGCAACGGCCCGCGCAACCAGGCTCCAGAGTTCGAAACGAGCGATTCGATCGTCATGTTGCGATTGACAATAACGATCATATCGTTTTACGTCAATCTGATTTCCGATAGTCGATATCTCACCGACTTCAGCCCACCGTGCCTGACACCGATCCCGCGGCGATATCCGCCGCACGACGCCTTCTCAGCGCGCTCCTCTACCTGAGCCTCCTCTACGGTGTTGGGATTCTTGCGCTCTTCCTCACGAGCATCGTTGCGCCTGAGCCGACCTTCACCGCCCTCGGCGTCCGCCCGGCGCCGGATCGCGACACCATGATCATGGGGATGCGGGTCATCATGGTCCTCGGACTGATGGGCGCGCCGGTAGCGTATGTCGTCTTCTTCCAGCTCCGCGCCATTGTGGACACAGTGCGCGCCGGCGACCCCTTTGTTCGAGCCAACAGCCTGCGCCTCCGGCGCATCGCCTGGGCGGTGTTCGGCCTCGAGCTCCTGCATCTGGCGGTTGGATTCGTCGCGGCCAGGTCGGCGACCTCCGTGCAGCCACTCGATATCGGCTGGAGCGTCTCGGTCACGCCGTGGGTCGCCATTCTCCTGCTCTTCGTGCTGGCGCGCGTGTTCGACGAAGGTGCCAGGATGCGCGCCGACCTCGCGGGGACCATCTGAGATGGCCATCCTCGTCAAACTCGATGACCTGTTGTGGGCGCGACGCATGACGCTCACCGAGCTGTCCGAGCGGGTGGGGATCACCGTCGCCAACCTGTCGATCCTCAAGACGGGCAAGGCGCGTGCAATCCGGTTCTCCACGCTCGACGCGATCTGTCGCGCACTCTCATGCCAGCCCGGTGACCTCCTCGTGCACGACCCGAGCGCGCCAGCGCCCGACGACCCGTAGCGCCCCCCTCGAACGTTCCTCGTGCGTCGTACCTCCGGCCTCATGGCGCCCTTCAACCCCGGTTGTGTGTCCGTTCTCTCCGACATTCGGTTCGCGCTCCGCCACTGCGCGCGCCATGCGGCCACTTCGGCGATCATCATCGCGGTACTCGCGCTCGGTACGGGCGCCAACGCGCTCATCGTCTCGCTGTTCCAGGCCGAATTCGTGCGGCCGGCCCCCGGCGTGCGTGCCGATCCGGCCCACGTGCGGCTCTGGACGCAGGAAAGCGCAACGAACACGGCCAGTCCCGTGTCCCGCGCTTTCACGGGCCTCGAACTCGACGCGCTCACCCAACGGCATGACATCTTCGCGGCCGTGGCGGCGTGGAGGGCGGACGACGTGATCCTCACCGCGGCTGACAGCGCAGGCGCCCGCGCCGTCAGTGCGCAGTTTGTCTCTCCGGGGTTCTTCTCCACGCTGGGTGTGGTGCCGTCCGTCGGTCGAGGACTCGTGTCGTCGCGCGGAGACGAGGAAGAGATGCGCGCCATACTCGCGCACCGTGTAGCGGAGGCGCTGTTCGGTTCGGCAGCGGCGGCCCTCGGACGATGGGTCAAGGTCAACGAGGTCCCGGTGGAGATCGTCGGGGTCGCGCCGCCGCGTTTCCAGGGGGCCCTCAAGAATGGCGGCGCACCCGCGCTCTGGCTCCCATTCAGCGCGCGGTCGTCACTCACCGGCGCGTCGTTCCGTTGGCGCACGGACGAGGCATCGCTCGAGCTCGCGGCGCGCCTCGCTCCCGGTGTCTCGCGCGCCCAGGCGGCTGACCTCGTTCGCCGGGTGGTGCTCACCCACCTCCCCGATTCGGCGGCGCGTGTCGGGATGACCCGCAGCGCGACCGTGGATGCGCTGCACGCGCCGCCGCCCGGCGCCGCTGGCCGCGACGTCCGGTTCGCCTTCGCCCTCGTCTTCGCGTTAGGCGCCCTCATCCTGGCGATCGCCTGCATGAACGTGAGCTCGCTGATGGTGGCCGCCGCGGTACGCCGCCGGCATGAGATCGCGGCGCGGCTCGCCCTGGGCGCCACGCGGCCCCGCCTCGTGCGCCAGCTCGTGACCGAATCGACCATTCTCGCGGTCCTCGGGGGCGCCGCGGGGCTCGTCCTCGCGTACTGGACGCTCGCGTGGTCCACGAGGTCGCAGTTCGATGGCGTGGAGGTGATGCCCGACGTCGGAACATTCGCCTTCATGCTCGGGCTGGCGGTTGTCACGGGCGTCCTCTTTGGCCTCTCACCCGCGCTGCACGCGACGCGACGCGACGTGGCCGGCGCCCTCCGCGATTCGGGGGGAGGCGCGACGCACCGTTCGCGACTGCAGCGCGGGCTGGTGGTGGCCCAGATCGCGGCGTCGCAGCCGCTGCTCGTCCTCCTTGGGCTGATGGTCTCGCTCGTCGTGACCGAGTACCGGCCACTCTCGCCGAGCATGAGCCGCGAGGTGATTGCTGCGGAGTTTCACGCGCTCGAGCAGTCGCCCTCGCCGTCCACGCTGGGTCCGGGTGCGGTGGCCGGTCTCGTCGAACGACTCGTCGCACGCCCGGAAGTGGCGGCGGTGGTACCTGCGGCGGCCGCGTTCGACATTCGCGGAGTCTTTGCCATCGACCGACCATCGCTCACGGCGGGAACGGACTCCGGCGTGACGATCGTCCATCTCGAGGGTGTCGCCCCCGGGTGGTTCGGAGTCCTCGGCGTGCCGATCCTCCTCGGCCGGGACGTGACGTGGGCAGATACCACGGCCGAGGAGCGCCCCGTCGTGATCGGCGCGAACCTCGCCCGCGTCGTCTGGGGCGACGTCAATCCGATCGGTCGCCGGCTCAGCGCTCCGACGCTGCAGGGATGGGGGCAGGACTCGGTCGCCTACACGGTCGTTGGGGTGTATGACGCCGATCGGCGCATTCCCGGGATGACGTGGGGGGGTGAGCAAACGACGACGAACATCCCCTTCCGCGTGTACACGGCACACGGGAGCCGCTGGGAACGCGCTCGCCTGCTCATCCGCACGCGGGGGCCGGCGTTGGCCCTCCTCCCCGCGCTGCAGCGCCTTGTGCTGGCCGAGGCGCCAGCCCTCCCGGTGCGCTCCATGCGCACGCTCGCGCAGCTCGACGAGGAGGCGTACCGCGCCACATTGCGCCTGTCGGCGCTGGCCGGGGCCGGCGGACTGCTTGCCCTGCTCCTCGCGTCGCTCGGACTCTACGGCGTGATTGCGCTCGCGGTGCGACAGCGGACGCGAGAGATTGGCGTGCGCATTGCCGTCGGTGCGCCCCCCATGCGCGTGGCGCGGCTGTTCCTGGCCGACGGGCTCCGGTCAAGCCTCGTCGCCATGGCCATCGGCTTGCCGCTGAGCGTGGCGGCGCTGCGAGTGGCGATCGCGACGGGGAGAATCGTCGTGCCCACGGCGACGCCATTCCTGATCGGGGGCGCAATCGTGCTGGCGCTCGTTGGGGTGGCGGCGATCGCGACCTGGATCCCGGCGCGCCGTGCGGCGCTCGTAAATCCCACGACGGCACTTCGCGCATGGTGACGATGCTGCACGCCCGTCGCCGTCCCCTCGATCGGGGGCGCCTCGTGGGCACGTTGCTGCTCGTCCAGCTGGCCGGGCTCATCGTCCCCTTCGTGCTCCTGCTGCCCATCGTGACGGCGCCCGCGGAGTGGATGACGACGGCGCAGCGATCGGCGACGCGCATCACGGCGGGGGTGCTGCTGCTCATCGTGAACGGCGCGGTGACCATCGCGATCTCGATCGCGGCGTGGCCGGTGTTCCGCCGGACCAGCGAGGGGCTTGGACTCTGGCTCCTGGTGCTCGCCGCCCTCTGGCTGGCCATACAGGCGGTGGACAACATGCATGTGCTGTCGATGTTGTCGCTCAGCACGTCGACGGGGCCCGCGGATGCGCTCGCCCCTGACGACGCGCGATTGGCGTCGGCCGCAGCGCTCGGCGCAGCGCGACGGTGGGCCCACATCACGGCGTTGCTGGCGATCGACGCGTGGATTCTCTGCTTCTACCTCAACCTGATCCACGGGGGGGCGCTGCACCGCGCGGTTTGGACGTTCGGACTCATCACCGTGGCCCTGCACCTCATCGCGATCCCGCTGCGTTCCCTTCTCGGCCTGCCGTCCATCGGCGAGGCGGGGATGCCGATGGCGCTGAGCCATCTCGCGACCGGCTGTTGGCTGTGGTGGCGCGGGCTCGGGCGCACCCAGCTCGCGGAGGGCCCTGCACAGGCATGATCGTCACCTACGAGGGAATCCACGGGCTTGGGCGCGGAGGTCCTGAGCGACACTTCGAGGCGTGCGCCAGCGCGATTGGACGATTCACCAACGCCAGCGAGCCGTTCCGGGTGCAGCACGTGCTCGACCTGCGGGACGACGAGGGTCCGATCTGGACCTCCGCGCGCGAGGAAATGTGCGAGCGGCACGGGCGCTATCCCACCGCCATCCGTGGCACTGGTTCCGACGGACGACCATGGCGAGCCTGGTGCTGGACGGTGGCACGCCCCGAGGTCCAGGGGGCCGTCCGCGAGGTGGCGGAGCGAGTCTCCAAAGACGATCCCGTTGCAGATCGGCGAAGCCTCAAGTGTATCTGGCGATTCCAGTTCCGCGATCCGGATACGGGGGACCTCCTGCCAGGCCAGGACGTGCTCCCGCGACTCGATGACTTCCCCGGCGGGCGAGCGAACAGCTCCTCCTTCATCCTCAACCTCGGGCGCCGCTCGGCGGCGTCGCTCTGGTTCATGTTTCCCTTCGAGGTGTCGGACGAGAGGTTCCAGCATTTCGTGCGCCGGCTCGCCGAAGGCCTTCCCCTTCGCCTGCGCGACAGCGGCTGGCGTGCGTGGCGCCAGTCATGCAAAGGTGCGTGGAGGGCTTCCCGCGTTCGCGCCCTCGAGGGAGTTCCCATCGCCTCTGCGTGACAGGCGCGTCACCCAACAGTTAGTGATTGCGCATGACGCTTCTGCCTCTCGATGATCCACGCTGGGCCTGGTATCGCGGCGGATACAACCGGGCCGCCGTGAACGTCGCGCCATTCCTGCGGAAGCTCTCGTCCGGCGTGATCGCCGAGGACGACTGGAGTATCCTGTGGGACGATCTGCATCATCAAGGCGATGTCGGCGAGGCGTCCTATGCCGTGATCCCCTATCTCGTCGAGTACGCTCGCACTGCTCCGACTATCCCCTGGCACGTGTTCGGCTTCACGGCGGTGGTCGAACTCGAACGCACGGCGAACGACAACCCGCCCGTTCCAGACGAACTCGCGCCGTCGTACGCCGCCGCCATCCGGGACCTTCCACGTGTCGGTTTCGACCGCAGGGATGCGTGGGGGAAGGATGCATTCGAGCCGTTCATGTCGTGTCTGGCGCTGAGCCTGGGGCGCAGGACGCATGCGCGCGCCTACCTGGACATGTCCGAGTCCGAGATCGAGGAGTTCTTCCGGTACTTGGGGATGGAGTAGTGGGCGCAGTGGATGGGCCGCCAATGAGCGCGAGCATGCTCGTCCGAATCAGGCATCGCAATCGTTCCCCAGTGCTGTGTGCCCCGCCGATCGGGACTGTCGCGCGTCGATGGAGCTCTCAGACCGAGCTTCAGTGGAGGCTCGGCTGAATGAGCGCGGAAGGAGCTGCACGGGGCGATCGAAGACCCTAAGGCTGGCTTGCTTCAATAAAGCCTCGCTTCAATGAGCGAGGAAGGCTGTCGGGCGGCATCGTACACTGCCCCCCGGCGACATGAGGAATTGACCCCCTCCATCCCTCGCTGGAGGTCCGGTCATGGTCGATTCGGTGGCACCCTTCCCGCTCCTGCCTGCCCCGGAGAGGGAGTCCCTGCGTACGACCGACGACGTTGCCGTCATTCTGCGCCTCCACCGGTTCGGCTGTGGCGCCAAGCGCATCGCCCGCGAGGTCGGCTGTGCTAAGAACACCGTCAAGCGCTGCCTCGCGCAGGGCGCCTGGGCGCCCGTCCAGCTGCTCGTACGGCCCGGGCGCCTCGAGGCCTCACGGACTGGCTGACCGCGGGCTTGCGCCAGCATCGCGGCAATGCCGACGTCGTGCGGCAGGACCTTGCGCGGGAGCACGGCATTCTCGTCTCGCTCTGCACCGTCGAGCGCGCCGTGGTGATCGCGGGCGTGCGGGAGCGCTGCTACTGCTTCGTCGCCACGCTCGGCCACTCGCGTCGGCTCCAAGTGCGCGTCTTCGCGCACGCCCGGCAGACGGCGTGGCTGGACGGCCTCGAGAGTGCCTTCCGCGCCTTCGGCGGCGTCCCGCGGACGGTGCTCGTCGACAACGTCAAGCCGCTCGTGCTGCGGCACGACCCGACCACGCGCGAGGTCACGTTCCACCCGCGCTTCCTCGCCTTCGCGCAGCACTGGGGGTTCCGGCCGTGGGCGTGCGCGCCGTATCGCGCCCGCACCAAGGGCAAGGACGAGCGCGGCGTCGGCTACGTGAAGCACACGGCGGTCGCGGGGCACACCTTCGCGAGCTTTGCCGTGCTGGAGTCGCATCTCGCCGCGTGGACGCGCGACGTCGCGAACGTGCGCGTCCACGGCACAACCGGCGAGGCGCCGCTCGCGCGCTTCACGCGCGACGAGACCCACGCGCTCCAGCCGCTCGCCGACGGGCCCAGCTTTCAGCCGATGCGCGAGTGGACGCGCCGCGTGCAGGCCTACTGCACCATCGAGCTCACCCGGAACTGGTACTCGGTCCCGTGGCGACTCCTAGGTGAGACGGTGCGCGTGGTGCAGCGGGGCGCGCAGCTCACGATCCATCACGGCGGGGCCGTCGTCGCGACGCATGCCGTCGCCCCCGTCATCCGCGTGCGGCGCGTCGATCCGGCACACCTAGCGGGCATCAGCACGCGCGCCCTCCCAGCACGCGCCGCGGGCCCCCGCGACGCCGGCGCTGCTGCGCCCCC
>CAZVDJ010000181.1:0-7515 GCA_964626245.1 uncultured Gemmatimonadaceae bacterium | reverse complement strand
GAGGCGGCGCGCGTGCTTGGTGATGCCGGGTTGCGCACGCTCGCCGAACGAAACGGCACCTTCCTTCGCAACCAGATGGTGCGCCACGGTCGCGTGAGCCGTTCGTACCGGCAGGGGATGGTGTCGGGAGCGGGATTCCTGGAGGATCACGCGGCAGTCGCGCTCGCCTTCCTGGAGCTGCACGCCCTGACCTTCGACCGCACCTGGCTGGCCGAGGCCATGGAGATCGCCGAGGCGGCCACGACGCACTTCTTCGACCCCGAACGATCCGCCTTCTTCGATACCCCCGACGATCACGAGACGCTGATCACGCGACCGCGCGAGATCACCGACAACGCCACCCCGGCCGGCGCCTCGCTCATGGCCGAGCTCCTGGCGCGACTCTCAGCAATCACCGGCGACGCGCGCGGTCTCGAGCTCGCCGAGGCGAGCTGCGCAGCCGTCTCGGACGCCATGGCCCAGCACCCCACCGCCTTCGGGCACCTGTTGGCTGTGGCCGACATGGCGTTGAACGGTGCCACGGAGCTGGTGCTGATCGGCGACACGCTATCCCCCGCGTTCGAGGCGCTCAGCTCGGCGGCCTCGGCCGAATTCGTCCCCGCCCTCGTCCTGGTGGGGGGAAGCCCAGCGCCGGACGCCCCGCTCGGACTCCTGCGAGGGCGAACGGCGCCCGCGGGCGGGGCGACCGCGTATCTCTGCCGGAATTCGGCCTGCGACGTCCCGACCGGGGATCCCGAGATGCTCCAGCGCCAGCTGCGGGCCCTGCGGCACTCCTCGGCGAGCGGGGACGCCTCTCCCTAGCCCGCGCGTTCCCGCGGGGCCAGCGGGGGATCGGGGAACCCGAGGTCGCGGTCGGGAAGTGGCACCGCGCTTGCTCCTGTCCGGGTATCCACGCCGGTGACCTGCTCGTCCCAGGAGGGGTAGAACGCCGGAGTTGCGGCCGTCGTCGGTCAGCGCGGGGACGCTATGTTCCGGTGCAGTCGGGGAGGTCGGTTCGGTGACGTGTCGCTTTTCACGTCCCGCGGCCCCTGTTTGACCCCGCGGCCTGGCACCAGAGCGCTGCCGGCCCCCGTTCGCGGGGATCGGCGACCCATCGCGCATCACCACTCGTTCTTGCGAATGCCCAGTTCCCATCCTGTCCGTCGTCCGCTCCGCCCCATGACGCGCCGCCTGGCTGCGCCTCTGCTCCTGGCCGCCGGCGCCCTGCTTGCCGGCTGCACCGAGGCGGTTCCTCCTGTGTCGATCGCGTCGCTGCGCATCGTGCCGCAGCTGGACTCGTTCTATGTGGGCAGGACGACGTCGGCGATCCCGTTCGCGGTGACGCTGTTCGACGCGCGCAACACGGAAATCAGGGACGGGCGACCGGTCACCTACAGCTCCTCGGCCCCCGACCTGTTCACGGTCGACGAGCGGACCGGCGTGCTGACGGGGAAGGCGATCGGAAGCGGCCTTTTTCGCGCCACCGCCAGCGGTCGCTTCATCGAGGCGGGGGTCAAGATCATCGCGCCGGTTGACCGCATCCAGCTCAACACCGGTGATTTCCAGCTGAATGTCGGCGCCACGCGCCAGCTGGTCCCCAATCTCGTGGCGACCGACGGTTCCAGCATCAGCGGCCGCGTGATCACCTACTCGTCCAGCGCGCCGCAGGTGGCGAGCGTGAGCACGGGCGGCGTGGTCACCGCCGTGGCCGAGGGGACGTCGACCATCACGGCCACCGTGGAGGGAAAGACGGCCACGGTGCTGGTCACGGTGGTGCGCGAAGTGGTGGCGTCGGTGCGGCTGACGCCGCCCGTGGCGCAGCTCATGCGCATCGGCGGCCAGTTGCAGGTGACGGCGACGCCGCTCAACGCCGCCAACCAGCCGCTCACCGGGCGCACGGTCACCTGGTTCACCAACAACCCGCAGGTGGTGACCGTGAGCCAGCAGGGCGTGGTGAGTGCGGTGGGCGTGGGGAACGCCACCATCACCGCCGAGGTGGAGTCGCGCACCGCAACACTGGGCATCACGGTGACCGAGGTCCCGGCCAGCGTGGTGACGCTCGAACCCGACACCTTCCAGCTGGCCACCGGTCTCACGCGCCAGCTCGTTCCCACCGTGATCGACTCGGCGGGAAGGGTGGCCTCGCTGACCAACCGCCAGGTGGTCTGGCAGTCCAGCTCCTCCATCGTGGCCACCGTGAGCGCCGGCGGGGTCGTGCAGGGGGTGGGGGCGGGGACCGCGCGCATCTCGGTCACGGTCGATGGCGTGCGCTCCAACGATGCCGTGGTGCAGGTGAGCGCGCAGGTCGCCACGGTGCGCATCACCCCGTTCAATCCGCAGCTCCTGCGCATCGGCACCACCGTGCAGCTGTCGGCACAGGCGCTGGACAACTCCAACCAGCCCATTGCCGGCAAGGTGGCCAACTGGTTCTCGAACAACCCCACCATCGCCAGCGTCTCGGCCAATGGCCTGGTGACGGGGGTGGCGGTCGGGTCGACGACCATCACCGCCGAGATCGACAACCGCACGGCGAGCGTGACGGTGACGGTGACGCTCATTCCGGTGGGATCGGTGACGTTCAACCCCGGGCTCGACACGCTCGTGCTGGGTGACACCAAGCAGTTCAACCCGGTGGTGCTGGACACCGCGGGGCGCGCGATCACCTCGCTGCTGGGGCGGACCACGAACTACGCCTCGAACAACAACCCGGTCGCGACCGCCGCGGCGGTGTCGACGGGGACCGTGGTGAACGCCAACTCGCAGGGGACGGCCACGATCACCGCCAGCATCGATGGCGTGGCGAGCAATGCGCTCACCATCCAGGTGCGCCAGGTGACGCAGGTGACGATCTCGCCGAGCCCCACCGCGTCGGTGCAGGTGGGCAAGACGTTGCAGCTCACCTGGACGCTGCGCGACTCCAACGGGAACACGCTCACCTCATCGCGCTTCCCCACCTTCGGGTCGAGCAACCAGGGCGTGGCAACCGTGTCGGGCTCGGGGATCATCTCCGGCGTGGCGGCCGGCACCGCGACGATCACGGTGAACTTCGGTGGCGTGGTGGCCACGACGGCGCTGACGGTCAACCCGTGACCTGACGGCGCGTCGGCTCAATTCGACAGGTCGGCGCAGCTCTGGAGGATGGTGCGGCAGTTGAGGCAGATGACCTTGCACCGGATCTCTTGCAGCTGCACGGCGCCGCAGACCGGGCACGAGTCCGCGGCGGGCGTGCCGTCGGGCGGGACGCCGCCCCCCGTTCCACCGCTCACTCGAAGTCGAGCGCGAGGTTGAGCGCTGGCGCCGAGTGCGTGAGTGCGCCGATGGAGATGTGGTCCACCCCCGATTCGGCGATCGCGCGCACGGTGTCCAGGTTCACGCCGCCCGACGCCTCCAGGACGGCGCGCCGGCTCACCAGGCGCACGCACTCGGCCATGCGTTCCGGCGACATGTTGTCGAGGAGGATGATGTCGGCCCCGGCCTCGAGCGCCGCCTTCACCTGTTCCAGGCGATCACACTCCACCTCGACCGTTGCGCCTTGCTCCAGCAGTTCGCGTGCGCGCCGCACCGCGACGCCGATGTCGCCCTCTACCGCGGCCAGGTGGTTGTCCTTGATGAGGACGGAGGACGAGAGGTCCATGCGGTGGTTCACGCCGCCCCCGGCACGCACCGCGTATTTCTCCAGCGCGCGCCACCCCGGCGTCGTCTTGCGGGTGTCCAGGATGCGCGCGCGCGTCCCCTTCACCAGGTCCACGTAGCGCGAGGTGAGCGTGGCCACTCCAGAGAGCCGCTGCAGGAAGTTGAGCGCCACGCGCTCCGCCGAGAGCATCCCGCGCGCGTGACCCGAAATGAAGAGGACCGACCCGCCACGCGACACACGGGTCCCGTCCTCCGCGTCGACGCGAATGGAGACCTTGGGGTCGAGTTGCCGGAACGCCTCGATGGCGAAGGCGAGCCCGGCCAGCACGCCGGCGTCGCGCGCCACGAGTCGCGCGCGCGCACGACGCTCGGACAGCACCGTCGCGATCGTCGTGACGTCGTTGAAGGCGCCGTCCTCATCCAACGCGGCGCGCACCGTCGCGCGCACCTGGCCCTCGTTCAGCGGGAAGCGCAGCAGGGTGCGGCGGTCGATGCTCGGCGTATCGAGCGGGGTAACCCGGCGCGGGGGGGTGACGGGATCGTCGCGCAACGACATCTGGATCCCCAGGTGCAGGGTGAACAACGGCGGCGAGTTGCCGTGCGGACGGCTACTCGCCCGGGTCCTCGACGGCGGCGGACGCCGGCTGGCGGCCACCGATGGCTACCATGCGCTCCAGCGCCAACCGCGCGCGTGCCGCCACGTCGGCGGGGACGGTGATGCGGTGCTCCAGCCGTTCGAGCGCGCGCAGCACCTTCGGGAGCGTCGTCATCTTCATGTACATGCACTCGGCCCGGTCGCTGGCCGCGTAGAACTGCCTGTCCGGATTGGCGCGCCGCAGGCGGTGCAGGATCCCCGTTTCCGTGGCGACGATGAAGGCACGCGACGCCGAGTGCTCCGGCCGGTGGATCATCCCCTCCGTGGAGAGCACGTGGACACCGTCGGGTGCAATGGCACCGGCCGACATCGCCTCGAGGACGTTGGTCGAGCAGCCGCACTCGGGATGGACCAGCACCTCGGCATCGGGGTGCACCGCGCGTTGCCGCGAGAGCGACTGGGGCGTGATCCCCGCATGCACGTGGCACTCGCCCATCCACACATGAATGTTGTCGCGTCCCGTGGCCCGGCGCACGTGCGCGCCAAGGAACATGTCCGGCAGGAAGAGGATGTCCTGCGCCGCCGGGATGGCGTTCACCACCTCCACCGCGTTGCCCGACGTGCAACAGTAGTCGCTCTCGGCCTTCACCGCGGCCGTGGTGTTCACGTAGCTCACCACCACCGCGCCCGGGTGTTCCGCCTTCCAGGCGAGCAGCTGTTCGGCGGTGATCGTCTCGGCCAGCGAACAGCCGGCATTCAGGTCGGGGAGGAGAACCGTCTTGGTCGGCGAGAGGATGGCAGCGGTCTCGGCCATGAAGTGCACGCCGCAGAAGACGATGACGTCGGCGTCGGTACGGGCCGCCTCGCGGCTGAGTCCCAGGGAATCACCCACGAAGTCGGCGACGTCCTGGACCTCGGGGCGTTCGTAGTTGTGGGCCAGGATCACGGCGCGTCGCTCGGCGGCCAGGGCGCGGATGCGTTGCGCGAGGGCGGCGTGACTGGCAGCGGGCGCGGTCGGGGTCGCGGTCGAGGACATGCCGCCAATTTAGCGGTGCCGCACGGGACCTCCAGCGGAGCGCGCGCCACCTTGGGATAAGGCGCGGAGATCCCGCGCGAGCCGGCTATCCCTCGCCGGGGAGCGGGGTGACGATGAGGAACGACGTGGCCACGAGCAGCGCGAGGGCAAGGGCGCACTCGGCGAGCACGGCGCGGGCCAGGGGGGCGCGATCGCCCGTGGCTGCCATCCTGGGGGTGGCAACGCGCCAGTTGAAGGCCCCGGCAGCCGCAACGCCGGCCATCAGCGCCAGCTTCAGCGACAGCGTGCGCCCGTACGGCGTGCTCCAGAGCGCGGCGAGCGACTCCAGGTGCAGCCAGCTGGAAAAGGCGCCGGAGGCCGCCACGACGCCGGCGGCCGTGAGCGCCAGCGGGGTGAAGCGGCGCAGGACGTCGAGCATCGAGGGCGCCGGAATGGCGCCGCGCAGCGGAGCGATCGCGAGCGTCATCACCAGGAGCGTCCCCACCCAGAGGCCGGCAGCAGCAACGTGGGCTGCGTCCAGCACCACCGCCAGCACCGCCAGTCGCGGGGCGCCGACGGCGTGGCCTGAGAGCGCCGGCGAGACGACGAGTGCTCCCAGCGCCGCCACGCGTGCCGGCCGGCGCCAGCCCCCCTCACCGGGTGCCGTGATCCTGAGGACCGCGATCGACAGCACCTGCAGGAGCCACCCCTTCCCCCACATGGTGTGCTGGAGGACGAGCGGCACCGCCGACGGCCACTGCCCCGGCGTATCGGCAAAGGCCGACGCCTGCTGGATGATCCGGACGAGGACGACCACCACCAGCAGCGACGTGCTCAGGCGCGCAATGCGTTGCGCGCGACGGCGCGCCTCGTCCTCCCAACCACCCGTTGCACCAGCGGGCATGGGCAGGAGCCATGACAGCGCCACGTCTCCTCCAACCACCAGGAGCAGGCCGCACAGGAGGGCAAGGCGCACCAGCTCCTGCGCGACCGCACTGCCCAGCAGTTCCGCCATCGGCTAGTTGGCCGCGCCCTTGATGGAGAACTGGAAGTCCCCCCGGATGGGATGCCCGTCGCGCGACGACGTCTTCCAGGAGACGGTGTAGCTGCCCGCGGCGAGTGGCTGGCTCACGTCGACGACGACCGGCTCCTTGGCGCCGCTCGCGCGCTTCGGTGCGCCAAGCGGGATGGCCTTCCCCTCCGCATTCGCGAGCTTGACCACCGTCACCGCCAGCTCGGGGGGAAGGGAGAACCAGAGGCGGATCGCAGTGGGAGACGCGGTGAGAAGCTCGCCCTTCGCAGGCTCCGACTTCTCCAGCCGAAGGTGGACGAGCGGGGTGTCGTTCGCGACGGGTTCAGCGCGTCGTCCGGCGCCGTGCGCCGCGGCAGCCGAGGTGGTCACGAGCAGCGCGGCGCAGGCAACGCCAAGGCGCCACGCGGTCCGACGGCAATCAAGACGATTGTTCATGGGAGGGGAATCTCGAGGATGTCAGTGGCGTGGGCCAGTGCGCCCCGAACGCGCCGGCCCTCGGTCGTCAGGCCGCGGCGGAATGGATGTGAACCAACCGCGTCAAACACCCCCTCACCACTCGATGTGCTTCCCCCGCCATTCGCCCTTGGCGCGCGGGTAGTCGCTGCGAAAGTGCCCGCCGCGCGACTCGCGGCGGGCCAGCGCGGCGGCCGCCACCAGGCGCGCCGTCTGGCACATGTTGCGCTCCTCGGTCATCCCCTCGTCCAGCCGTTCGTGAATCCCGTCCAGCGCCTTGAGACACTTGCGCAGTCCCCGCGCGTTGCGGTCGATCCCCGCATGGTCCCACATGAGCTGCCGGATGGTGTCGGCCGCCACCTGCGCCGCGCCCCGATCGGCGAGCGGCGGCACCTCCCATCGCGCGCGCGTGCGCGGCACGGCGGAGCGCGGTATGCCTGAGAGGTCGCGCGCCACCCGCTCGGCAAAGACGAGTCCCTCCAGCAGGGAGTTCGAGGCCAGCCGGTTGGCGCCGTGCACGCCGGTGCACGCCACCTCGCCGCACGCGTACAGGTGCGGCAGCGAGGAGCGGCCGGCCAAGTCGGTCACGATTCCGCCCATCATGTAGTGCGCGGCCGGCGTCACCGGAATCGGGTCGCGCCGCGGGTCGATGCCACGGTGCTGGCACAGCGCGAAGATCCCTGGAAACCGCGTGGCGAATCCGGCGCCCATGCGGCTGGCATCCAGCACCACGGCGCCGGTGCGCTGGCGCTCCCGGAAGATCTCGCGCGCCACCACGTCGCGCGGCGCCAGTTCCGCCAGCTTGTG
>CAZVDJ010000180.1:0-7563 GCA_964626245.1 uncultured Gemmatimonadaceae bacterium | reverse complement strand
GAGGTGGACGGCGCGCGCGACGTGGCCATCGAGTTTCACTCGCTCTCCAAGACCTACAACATGACCGGGTGGCGTTGCGGCTGGGCCGTGGCCAAACCGGAGATTGCTGGCGCCCTGGCCAAGGTCAAGACGTTCCTCGACACCGGCACCTACATGGGGATCCAGGCGGCGGGGGTGGCGGCGCTGGAATCGTGGGCCGACTTCGTGCCCGGGAACGTCGCGGTCTTTGCGGAGCGGCGTGACGCCGCGGTGCGCGCATTCCGCGCGGCGGGCTTCACCGTCACGGCGCCGCGCGCCACGATGTACCTCTGGATCCCGCTTCCCGAGGGGGTGGCCAGCCGCGCATTCGCCGACCGGTTGATGGAGGAAGAAGGGGTGATCGTCCTTCCGGGTGCCGGCTTCGGTGCGGGGGGCGAAGGGTTCTTCCGCATCTCGTTCATCGTGCCGCCTGCCCGGCTGGAAGAGGCGGCGCGCCGCGCCGGGCGCCTGCTCGCGCGGTGGTCTGCGCCGGTGTAATCTCCGCCCACCCCCCTCGTTCCACTCGCCCAGCCAGGAGCGCCCGATGAAGTGGACCCCCGGACGTCGCAGCGCGGATCTCGAGGACCGGCGAGGTGCCTCGTCAGGCGGGGGGGCGGGAGGCGGCTTCGGGATGGGAGGGATGGGAGGAGGGGGGCGCGGCTTCGGCGGAGGAAAGCTCGGCCTGGGAGGGATCGTCATCCTCCTGATCCTGAGCATCGTCTTCAAGCAGGACTTCCTCGGGCTGGGCGGGGGCGGCGGCACGCTCCCGGTTGCCGAGCAGGCGCAGGAGGCGCCGCTCCAGGATGCGCGCGAGGAGCCGCTGGTGCAGTTCGTCTCCTTCGTCCTCGA
Source organism: uncultured Gemmatimonadaceae bacterium (assembly GCA_964626245.1). GTDB lineage: Bacteria > Gemmatimonadota > Gemmatimonadetes > Gemmatimonadales > Gemmatimonadaceae > SCN-70-22. Next base: position 6,696 of record CAZVDJ010000180.1, on the reverse strand, counting down.
CAATTCCCAGGAGCTCTGGACCGGCCTCCTGTCGCGCGAGGGCGCGACGTATCGGCGCGCCACGCTGGTCCTCTTTCGTGACGAGACGTCCACCGCGTGCGGGGCGGGGCAGGCAGCGACCGGGCCCTTCTACTGCCCGGCCGACGAGAAGGTCTACGTCGACCTGGCCTTCTTCGACGAGTTGCACCGGCGATTCGCGGCCCCCGGCGACTTTGCGCAGGCGTACGTGATTGCGCACGAGATCGGGCATCACGTGCAGAACGTCCTGGGGACGAGCACGCAGGTCCGTCGGCTGCAACAACGGGCCGGGCAGGCCGAGGCCAACGCGCTGTCGGTGCGGCTGGAGCTGCAAGCCGACTGCTACGCCGGGGTGTGGGCCGCCGCGGCGGCACGGGAGAACCGGCTGGAGGCGGGCGACGCCGAGGAGGGACTGGCCGCGGCCGCAGCGGTAGGCGACGACCGGCTGCAGAAGATGTCGACCGGCCGGGTCTCGCCGGAGTCGTGGACGCACGGATCGTCGGCGCAGCGGATGGAGTGGTTCACCCGGGGGTTCCGCGATGGCGCGCCGGGCGCATGCGACACCTTTGCCCGCTAGGGGGCGTGCCATGCGCACCGCGCGCCAACGACGGGCATTGCTGCTGGCGGTCGGGGCGGCGGCCTTGAACGCGACGGGGATGGAGGCGCAGGCGACCCCTCCGGGTCGCGCGCGGGCCCGCGAGCTGGGGGTCGCACCGGGGATCTTCCGCCCGGGATCCCACAACGCCATCACCGACGTGGCCGGCGTGCGCGTGGGCCAGGTGACCGTGGTGGAGGGGGACAACGTGCGCACCGGCGTCACCGCCATCCTGCCGCACGACGGCAATCCCTTCCTGGATCGCGTCCCCGCCGCCCTGCACGTGGGGAACGGCTTCGGCAAGTTGCTGGGCGTCACCCAGCTGCGTGAGCTGGGCGAGCTGGAGACGCCGATCCTCCTCACCTGCACGCTGTGCGTCTGGAAGGCGGCCGACGCGATGGTGGAATGGATGCTCGCGCGCCCGGGGATGGAACGCGTCGGGTCGATCAACCCGGTGGTGGGGGAGACCAACGACGGCGGGCTGAACGACATCCGCCAGCGCCCCATCCGCGCGGAGCACGTGCGCCAGGCGCTGGAATCGGCGCAGGGCGGGGCCGTGGCGGAAGGGGCGGTGGGGGCCGGCGCCGGCACCGTGGCCTTTGGCTGGAAGGGGGGGGTCGGGACCTCCTCGCGCGTGCTGCCGCCCACGTTAGGCGGCTACACCGTCGGTGTCCTGGTGCAGTCGAACTTTGGCGGAGTGCTGCAGGTGATGGGGGCGCCGGTGGGGAAGGAGCTGGGGCGCTACGCCTTCAAGGGTGACGTCGACCGCGAGCGCGGCGACGGCTCGATCATGATGGTCGTGGCCACCGATGCCCCGCTGTCCGACCGCAACCTCGAGCGCGTGGCGTCGCGGGCGATCATGGGGCTGTCGCGCACCGGATCCTCGGCCTCGAACGGGAGCGGCGACTACGTCCTGGCCTTCTCCACGGCCGAGGGGGTGCGGCGGCGTCCGCCGGCGCCTGGCGACACGACGCGTCGCGCCACGCTGCGCACCACCGAGGAGATCGCCAACGACTTCACCTCGGCCATCTTCCAGGCGGTGGTGGAGGCGACCGAGGAGGCGATCTACAACTCGCTCTTTGCCGCGACCACCGTGACCAGCAACGGGCGCACGATCGAGGCGCTTCCGCTGGACCGCGTGCGGGAAATCCTGAGGAAGTACGGCGTTTCCGGACGTTAGGCGGGGACCCGTCGGCCCAGTCCGGAGGGGAAGGGGGGGCGTCCCCGAAGCCGCGTCGCCGCCGGCCCCACGTCGATCGCGGAGGTCGCCCCCGGCCGAATGACGGTACGCCGTCGGTATTCATCGTGCGCCGTTGTCCTACTCACCCAGGAGCACGAATGCATACCAGGATCGCCGTCGCCGTGCTTGGCGCGCTCACGCTCGCCGTCGCCCCCGCCGCCGCCCAGCAGTCCGGCGAGGGCAAGTTCATGGTCCGCGTGCGCGCGCTGTCGTTGACGCCGGCCAACAAGTCGGATGCCATTCCGTCGCTGTCGGTGGCCGCCGACGCCATAACCGTCAGCAGCAAGATCTTTCCGGAGGTGGACCTCTCCTACTTCTTCACCCCCCGCCTGGCAGCCGAACTGGTGCTGACCTATCCGCAGCAGCACGACGTGGAGTTGAACGGCAGCACGATCGGGACGTTCAAGCACCTCCCCCCGTCGCTCCTGCTCCAGTACCACTTCCTGCCCGACGCGGTGGTTCGCCCGTACGTGGGGGCAGGGGCGAACCTGACGCTCGTCTCGAGCGTCGACCTTCGGGTCCCGGGCGTTGGCGCGCTCGAGCTCGAGGATTCGAGCGTTGGCGTGGTGGGGCAGGTGGGCGCCGACTTCAAGGTTGGAGCCCGGCACTTCCTCAACGTCGACGTCAAGCGGGTCACGATCGGTTCCGACGTCCTGGCCGGGGGGAATGCCGTCTCGGCCGTGAAGGTCGATCCGTGGCTGATCAGTGTGGGGTTCGGGCTGAGGTTCTGACGCCCGGGGGCGGCACGTGCGCTCGAGCACGGCGCCGCCCCTGTTCTCTCGACCTGTTCCATCCGAGCCTTCATGGGGTACGATCGGTGTCCCCCCAAGGCGATCCCCTCATCTGGAGGTAGTATGGCGAGCATCGGACGCTGGCTGGTCGCTGCCGCCGCGCTGGTCGCGGCGTCGCCGTTTGCCGCCGCGGGACAGGCGCGCCCCCTCTCGCTCTGGCTTGGCGCGGCACGCCCCGTGGCGCGCGACTCGCTGGAGCAGGGTTTCCGCTCGCTCCGCAACGTGGACCTGACCGCGGCGCTTCAGCTGGAGGCGCCGCTCCTTCCCGTGGCGCTCCGCGCCGACTTCTCCGTGGCATCGCAGAGCGGGGGCGACTTTGCCGATGGCAGGCGCAACGCCATCGTCAGCGCGGTGGTCCCGCTTCGGCTTCCGGTGGTACAGCCGTACGCCATGGCAGGCTACGGCGTCTACGACTGGGGACGACCGCTCGAGCGTCGCGGCGTGAGCTACGGCGCGGGCGTTCGCCTGCAGCTGGGTGGGCTGGGGCTCTTCGGACAGCTGCGGCGGCATGCGCCGCTGGACCGGTCGATCGGCACGATCGGGGTGGTCTTCTAGGCGCGGAACAGCGACGGGTCGCGGCGGTAGAACGGCGTGCAATTCCCCGCACGCCGTTCTTCGTTCCCCCAAACGAGATCCCGGGCGACCGATGGTGCAGCTGCCGCTCCCCAGGAGACTTTCACGGTGCGCCGCAATGGCCGCGGTCGCCCTCCTCCTCTCGGCGTGCGGCGAGGATACGCCGCCCACCGGCACGAACAACCCGCCCGGAGAGGCGCCGGTGCTGCAGCGCGGTGTCCCGGTGCCATGGGTCGCCATCCAGCCGACCAACGGCCATGACGTAGGCCTCGATCGCGGCGTGAGTCGGTCGGGAACGTCGGCCTACGTGCGGGCCATCACCAGCCGGCTCGACAGCGGCGCGTTCGCCGGCATCGTGCAACAGCTGTCGGCGCTCAGCTACCGCGGCAAGCGATTGCGCCTGTCGGGGTACCTCCGCACCGATAGCGTGGCGGGCGGGAAGGGGGCGGGGCTCTGGATGCGCATCGACGCGGTCGATCGCACCGTGGCCTTCGACAACATGCTCGACCTGGGACGCGGTGTCGTGGGGAGCACGCCATGGACGCGGGTGGATGTCGTGCTGGACGTGCCGGACGATGCGATCGGGGTCTCGTTCGGAGTGCTCCTGTCGGGTGGCGGGATGGTGCGTGCCGACGATCTCTCGTTGGAGGAGGTGGCGCAGTCGGTGGCCGTGACTGCGTCGGGGGGGTTACCTCGCGATGGGCGCGACAGCACCAGCGTGCTGGAGAGCTACCAGCGGCGCGCGCACTTTCCCGAGAACCTCGACTTCGAGAGCACCTCTCCCCCGTTCAACCTGGCGTACGAGTGGCTCGCGGCGAACTCCCGCCCCTTCAACACCGAGATGCCCGGGAGCGGGACCGCCGACCTGGCGGAGCTCGGCAACATCGTGGGCGGGGCGCGCGTCGCCGCGTTCGGTGAGGCGACGCATGGGACGCGCGAGTTCTTCCAGATGAAGCATCGCGCGCTCGAGTACCTGGTGCAGGAGCGCGGCTTCACGCACTTCCTCATCGAGGCGACGATGCCGGAGGCGCGCGCCCTCGACCGCTACGTGCGCGGCGGCGTCGCCGACCCGGCACGGCTCCTGGCGGGCCTCTACTTCTGGACGTGGAACACGCAGGAGGTGCTCGACCTCATCCTGTGGATGCGCGGCTACAACGAGCGCACGCCCGGGGCACCGCTGCGCTTCGTGGGCTTCGACATGCAGTCCCCGCACACGGCCCTCGATAGCGTGCGGGCCATGGTGGGACGCGTCGCCCCCGCACTGCTGGCGCAGGCGCAGCAGGCCACGCGCTGCCTGGACGACGTTCACGGAACGGACGGGCAGGTGCAGGTGCCGAGCTACCTGGCGCTCGACCGGGCCACCCAGGATCAATGTGCCACGGGGTTGTCCGCCCTGGCCGACACGCTGGCGGGGCGCCGCGCGCAGTGGCGTGCGGCGTTAGGCGCGGAGGAGGCGGACTGGCTGGAGCAGTACCTGCGGCTGGCCCGCCAGTGGGAAGGGATGGCACGCGAGGCCGACGCGCGCACCCGGTTCATCCGTCGCGACCGCGCCATGGCCGACAACGTCCTCTGGATCGCCGCGCGCGAACCGCAGGCGCGCCTCTTCGTGTGGGCACACAACGGGCATGTGATCCGCCGCACCCCTGCGATGGGCCAGCACCTGGGGGACGCGCTGGGTGACGCCTATCGCACCGTCGCCTTCGCCTTCGGGAGCGGCCGCTTCAATGCCGTCACGATGCTGCCGAACGGCGCGCTGGGGGCGCTCGAGGTGCAGAGCGTGACGTCGATCGCCGCGGGATCGCTCGATCAGCACTTCAATGCCACGTTGCAGCCGCGCCTCATCTTCGATGCGCGGCGCGCCACGAGCGGGGCCACGGGGACGCACCCCTTCAACCGACGGCCCATTCCCATGCGCTCGATCGGAGCGGTCTACTCCTCGCTCAACGCCGGCGCGTACTACGACGCCCCCGTCCTCCCCACCGCGTACGACGGCGTGATCTGGTTCGTGTCCACTCGCGAGTCGAGGCTGCTCCCCTTTCCCTGACGGGTCGGGCGCCTGCGCCCCCTGCCGTGCCGTCGGCGGTCTCGCCCTTGCGCGGCGTAGCGCGAGGGCACAGCGTCGCATCGCCGTCGAGTGATGCCGCACGCCCACGCCTCTTCCCGCTCGTCTCATGCCGATCGTTCGTCCTCTCGCCCATCGCCCCACGCGTAGTGTTGCGCGCATCGCGTCGAACCTCGCCCTCACGGCGCTTTCGGTCGTCGCGGCGGTCCCGGTGGGCGCCCAGTCCGTCGCCGCCCGCTATCGCGACGCCGCCAGCCGCATCATCGCCGAGTCGATGCGCGACAGTGCGGCGTGGAACCGCATCGCCGTCCTGACCGAGACCTTCGGGCACCGCTTCAGCGGGTCGCCGTCGCTGGAGCAGGCGATCGACTGGGTCATGGCCCGCATGAAGGAAGACGGCCTGGACAACGTGAAGGGCGAGCCGGTGATGGTGCCGCGGTGGGTGCGGGGCGAGGAGTCGGCCGAGCTGGTCCTCCCGCGGCGGGCGCCACTGCAGATGCTGGGTCTCGGGGGGAGCATCGGGACGCCGGCCAGCGGCATCACCGCCGAGGTGATGGTGGCGTCGTCGTTCGCCGACCTGGAGCGACGGGCATCGGAGGCGCAGGGGAAGATCGTCCTCTTCACCTTTCCATGGACCAACTACGGAGAGACGGGGGCATACCGTCGGCAGGGGGCGATCGCCGCGGCCAAGGCGGGCGCGCTCGCCTCGCTCATCCGGTCGGTCACGCCATACTCCATGCGCACGCCGCACACCGGGTCGATGGCCTATGACTCCACTGTGCGGAAGATTCCGCACGCGGCCATCACGCCCGAGGACGCCGACATGATCGCGCGCATGGTGCAGCGTGGCGAGAAGGTCGTGGTCAAGCTCACCATGGCGGCCCAGACGCTCCCCGATGCGCCGTCACGCAACGTGATGGGCGAAATTCGCGGCTCGCAGTTTCCCGACGAGGTGATCGTGATGGGCGGTCACATCGATTCGTGGGACGTGGGACGTGGAGCGATGGACGATGCCGGCGGCGTGGTGGTGGCGTGGGAGGCGCTGCGCGTGCTCAAGCGGCTGGGGCTCACCCCAAAGCGCACGATTCGCGTGGTGGGGTGGACGAATGAGGAGAACGGGCTGCGTGGCGGCAACGCCTATCGCGACGCGCACCGCGCGCAGCTCGACAATCACATCCTGGCCATCGAGTCGGACGGCGGCGTCTTCAAGCCGGAAGGGTTCGGCTTCACCGGCCCCGAGTCTGCCTTCAACAAGCTGGTGGAGATCGGGCGGTTGCTCGACCCCATCGGCTCCGGCAAGGTGGTGAAGGGCGGTGGCGGCGCCGACATCGGCCCCATCATGGCACTCGGCGTCCCGGGGATGGGGCTGAACGTCGACGGCACCAGGTACTTCTGGTACCACCACACCGATGCCGAC
>CAZVDJ010000179.1:0-7570 GCA_964626245.1 uncultured Gemmatimonadaceae bacterium | reverse complement strand
GCATTCCCCGTGGTGCCAACGTAGCCGATCACGTCGCCAGGTTGCAGGCGCTGCCCCTCGGCCAGCCCGTCGGCGTAGCGCTCGAGGTGCGCGTAGTAGTAGACCAGCCGCTCCGTGGGGTCGAGCGCGTAGATGGTAATCCCCCCCAGGGCGTTGGAGCGCAGCTTGAAGACGCGCCCGGCGTCGGCGCTGAGCACCGGCGTCCCGCGCGGCGCCATGATGTCGAGCGCCGAGTGGATGCGCGCACCGCGCCGGGCCGTGAACGAATCGGGAACCCGCGCCGGGGCCACGCCGGCAACCGGCACCATGAGCCGCTTCTCGCGCAGCAGCACCGCGAGATCGGTGGTGGGGACACCGGCCGTGGCAGGGTTGGCCGGAACGGGGAGCTCGCGCGGGTCGGGGGCCGGCTCCATGGGGCCGGGAAGCGGCGTGAGCCCGGGCGAGCAGCCGGCGACGAGGAGCAGGAGCCCCGCTAGGAATCCGACGAGCGCGCGTCGCATTGGTGGGCGACGGAAGGGACGCTGTCTCATCCGCTGGGCATCCCGGCGTCCCATCGCCCGGACACGGGGGAGGCGCCGATTCGATCGCGCGCTGGGAGAGGCGCGTGGCGACGGCGCGGCACGATTCGTTCGTTCACGACGTGGTGCAGGGCTCGACAAACTCCCCCCAACCGCCACGTCACGTGGAGGTGCAACATGCCCGACACTCGTCCGTCGTCCGACGCATCCAGCGATCGCAGTGTCCGCCGGTCGCCTGTCCGCCGGTTCATCCCGCTCCTCCTGGCTGCGCTGTCGCTTTCGGCGTGCACCATCATCACCGGTCCCGACGACTGGGACCAGGAACAGCGCGACCTGTCGCGCGCCCTGCGGCGCTGGACCTCACAGGGCATCGACGACTACGAGTTCGTCGTGCGCCGGGACTGCTACTGCGCCATGGGCGGCGTGGCGGTGCGCGTCGTGGTGCAGAACCACCTGGTGGTCTCGCGCGAGATCGACCTCACCGGCGTCGCCGTCCCCTCGTCGGCGGCCTACCTCTACCCATCCATCGACGGCTTGTTCGGCCTGCTGCAGGGCGCCATTGACGACCGGGCCGACGAAATCACCGCACGCTACGACTCGTCGTACGGCTTCCCCACCGACCTCTGGATCGACTACGACCGGCGCATCGCCGACGAGGAGGAAGGGTACGTGCTGCTGCGCTTCCGCGAGTTTCGTTAGGCGGGCCATCGCTCAGCGCTCCCAGGCAAAGCCCGAGGCCAGGCGCTCGAAGCGCACCCGGTCGGCCAGGCGCAGGATCACGGTGCCGCCACCGCGCGGGGTCCAGGCGCGCGCCGCCAGGTCGTCGATTCCGTCGCCGTCGGCATCCAGCGCGTGCAGCGCCTCGTGCGCGCGAAAGCGCAGGTCACGCACGGTGGCGCGCGTGGTGCGCGTGTCGCCGACCAGCAGCACGCGCTCGCGCACCCACTCGTAGTCACCGGCCCAGAGCGTCACGATCACCACCCCTCGCGCGGCCCCAAAGCACCCCAGCGCGGTACTGCGACGCGCCTTGAGCGCGCTGCGCAGCCGAGCGTAGATGGGCTGGTCGTCGGAGGCGCGCAGCGAATCCTCGGTGGCGCGCGCGAGTGCAGTGAGCCTCGCCGCCAAGGCGGGATCGGCCGCCCGCTGGCAGGCCGACTCGGAACTCGCGCCGGGTGTGCCGGGCGCGCCGGGCGCGCCGCGCTGCGCCGATGCCACCAGCGGGTCGGTCGCGCGCGCGATGGAATCCACGCGCGGGGCCGTCGCGAGCGTCGCGACGATGCGCCCGTTCCAGGCATCGAATCCGTCGATGGTGGCCTCGTCGCTTCCCCAGGGGCCGCGCAGCTGCAATCGCGTCCCGCGGGGAAAGGGAGAGGCGGCGGCGGCGGCCTCGCGATAGGCGACGTGGCGCGCGGAGTCCTTGCCGAGCTCGATGTCGATGCGCCCCAGGTCGAGGAGTAACCGCCGGGCCCGGCCCGCCGCGGTGAACCACTCCTCACCCACGGGGGCGAAGACGAGGCGCTGCGCGATGGTGTCGGCCAGCGGCGAGAGGGCGGCACTGCCGCCGGCCGGCGGAGGGTCGGCGGCGGTCGCCGGCTCCGAAGGCGCGGACGCCCCGGCCTGCGGCGCCGAGTCGCGGATCGCCATCGCCGACGCGCTATCGCCCAGCGTGTCGCCCGCCGGCTCGTCCCCCGCGCGCGGCGCCTCCCGGCAACCCATCACGACCAGGGCCATCGCCAGCCAGCGCCACACGCCGCCTAACGGCAGGCCCGCGCCAGGCGCCGGGGCCGCGCGGCGAGGGGGCGGAAGTCGGGGCGAGGCAGTCGCGGACATGGCGCCGGGAAGTTATCTCCCTGCGTGGTGCCCTGACACCACGGCCCACTCCCCACGTCCCGCACGCGCCCAGCCCCGCTCGTCGTCATGTCATCGTTTGCCTATCGCCGCCCCGCCTCGCTGGACGAGGCGCTCGCCCTGCTGCAGGAGCCGGGGAGCTGCGCCGTGGGCGGCGGGACGGACCTGCTCCCGCTGATCCGCGAGGGCGTGGTCTCGCCCACCAGCCTGGTCGACGTGCGGCGATTGCCCGGCGCGGGCGCACTCACCTGGCACGACGACGGATCCCTGCACATCGGGGCCTCGGCGCGCCTGGCACACCTGGCGCGCGACCCGCAGGTGCAATCCGCCTTTCCCGCGCTGGCGCAGGCCTGCGCGGCGGTGGCGGCCGAGGCGCTGCGCACGATGGGAACGCTGGGCGGCAACCTGGCGCAGCGGCCGCGCTGCTGGTACTACCGCCACGGGTGGTCGTGCCTCAAGCGCGGCGGCTCGGGGTGCCCGGCGGCGACGGGGGAGAACGAGTACCACGCCATCCTGGGTGCGGGCCCCTGCGTCGCGACCCACCCGTCGGATCCGGCCGTGGCGCTCGCGGCGCTGGACGCCTTGGTGCACCTGGCGGGGCGCGACGGCCCGCACGACCGCTCCATCGCCGAGTTGTACGCGCGGGCCGCGCTCGATCCGTCGCGCGAGGCCGCCGTGGGAGACGGCGGCGTGATCACGGGGATCACGATCCCGGCCCAGGCGCGCGGCGGCGAACAGTTCTACGAGAAGGTGACGCAGCGGGCCGCCTTCGACTTCGCCCTCGTCTCGCTCGCGGCGGCCCGACGAGCCGACGGCGAGGTGCGGCTCGTGCTGGGCGGGGTGGCGCCCATGCCGTGGCGCGTGACCGATTCCATCGAGGAGGACGTGGCGTCGTGCGGGTTGGCCGACGACGACATCGAGACGCTGGCCGCCCGCGCGCTCTACGACGCGCGGCCGCTCGCCGGCAACGGCTACAAGGTGGAGATGGCGGCGGCCGTGCTGCGCCGCGGGATCACCCGGCTCGTCAGGCGTTAGGCGCGCGAATGTCCGGCCTTGGTGCCCTTGTCCTCGCCACCGGGCTGGATCGCGACCCGGCCCGCGCCCAGTTGGTGGACGACCACCTGGCGTCGCTGGTCGACGTGCTGGTGCTGCTGGGAGCCGAGCCGGTCATCGTGGTGCATGACGGCACCCCGCGCATTCCCCCGGCCGCGCGCGAGCTGCGCATGCCGCGCCCCGCGCGCGACGATCACTCGGCGTTGCGGCTGGGATTGCTCCAATTCGCGAATGCGCCGGTCGGCGCAGCGCTCGTCCTCCCCGTCGAGGCGCACGACACGGATCCCCTGCTGCTGCGACGCCTCGTGGAGGAGACGACGCGACGCGGATTGCCGCTTGCCGCCACCGCGGCGAATGGTGTCCTGGGGTACCCGTTGTTCGCCACGCGCGACACCTGGCGCGACCTCCTCACCGTGGAGGGAGGCGTGGAGGCGGTCCTGCGCCAACGCCGGCCGCACGTGCTGGCGCTCGAGCCGGAGTAGCGCTCCCCACCTGCGCCTCGCCGGGGCATGTGCGCCCCGGCGCGACGCACTCCCGTCACGATCCCTCTCCTTCTCCCCCCTGGTTCCGCCAATGCCCCGCGCCGTCGTCATGCCCGCCCCGGGCGCCCCCCTCGAGATCCGCGACTTCCCGCGCCCGACGCTGGAAGCGGGAGGCGCGCTGCTTCGCGTCACCTACTCCGAGGTGTGCGGTACCGACGTGCACCTGCACCATGGCCGGCTCCCGGGCGTGCCGTACCCGATCATCCCCGGGCACGTCTCGGTTGGCGTCATCGAGGAGATGGGCGGCTCCATCGTGGACATCGAGGGACGCCCGTTCGCGGTGGGCGACCAGGTGACCTTCCTGGATGTGCACGGCACGTGCGGACGGTGCTACCAGTGCCTGGTGGCGAAGCAGAGCACGCGCTGCCCGCACCGGCGCGTCTACGGCATCACCTACAGCGCGAATGACGGCCTGCTGGGCGGGTGGTCGGAACTGCTGTGGATGAAGCCGGGGGTGCACATGGTCCGCCTTCCCAGGGAGCTGGCGCCGGAGACGTTCATCGGCGGCGGGTGCGGCCTCGTCACGGCGCTGCACGCGGTCGATCGGGCCGAGCTCCGTCTGGGCCAGCACGTCGCGGTGCTGGGCGTGGGGCCGGTGGGGCAATCGGTCGTGGCGCTCTCCGCGCTGTCGGGGGCGGGGCGGGTCTTTGCCGTCGGCGACCCCGCCGCCCGACTGGCCTTTGCCCGGCGCATGGGCGCCACCGATACGCTGGGGCTCGAGCTGTCGGCGGAGGCGCGTCGCGATGCCATTCTCGAGGCCACCGACGGGCACGGCGTCGATGCCGTGATCGAGGCGAGCGGCGCGCCTGATGCCGTGCTGCAGGCGTTCGACCTGGTGCGCGATGGCGGACGGATCGTGGTCTGCGGTCACTACACCGACAATGGCGACATCCGGCTGCACCCCCACTTTCACATCAACCGCAAGCATGTCGAGGTGCGCGGCTGCTGGGGGAGCGACTACTCGCACGTGCACCGCGCGGTGGCGGTGGCCGCCAAGCACGGCGACCGCATCCCCTGGCGCGACCTGGTGGAGCGTCGTTATGCGCTCGACGAGGCGGCGGCCGCGCTGGCCGCGGTGGAACGCCGCGACGTGACCAAGGCGGTCATCGTCCCCCGCTGAAGGCGAACTCCCCTTCGGCCACGAGCAGGCGGGCGTCAGCCAGTGGAATTTCCAGCGCGGCGCCTGCCTCGAATCTGTAGACGCGCCCGGTTGCCCCGCCCCGCACGGTGACCGCCCCCTCGCGCATGTAGCGCACGGGGATCAGTCGCTCGGCGCCCAGGGGACCGATGGTCGGCGTGAGAACGGGAACCGGTGCGGCAAACGGGGCACGCAGCGACGACGGCGTCGCAGTCCGGACGGGATCCAGGCGGAAGATGGGGTGGCTCGCGGTGATCATTCGGGGCTCGTGGGACCGGGTGGTGGATGCCGGACGGAGCGTGCCGGTCCCGGCGCCTCCTCCTCCCTTCCTGATGCGTACTCAGCACCGGGAGCGCGACACGTCCGTTCGGGCATCCGCGAGAGAAGGTCGGCGATTCGCGAGGGGCTGTACACTCGGGGAAGCCCGCGTGGGGCGGGCGCCACACGTCGTTAGGCAGCACACCGAGCGTGTGACGCGGCGCACATTCCAGCGCTCCACCCCCTTGGTAATTCGCCAACACTTTCGTTGACTTATTTCGCGAATCGGGCGATCTTCACCGGCCATGACAGCCCCGCATGTCCCCGTCCCGACGAATGCCCCCATCCCCGGATACCGCGGGATGCGCGGCGAGGTGCTGCTGGCGCTCAAGAAGTCGCAACCGATTACGGCGAAAGAACTTGGCTCGCTCTTCGGGGTGACGCCGAACGCCCTGCGCCGCCACCTCAAGGAACTGGAGGCCGAAGGGGTCGTGCGCTATCAGCGCGAGGTGCGGGGGGTGGGAGGACCCGTCTTTGCCTTCTCGCTCACCGAGGCCGGCGAGCGCCTCTTTCCACGCGCCTACGACTCGGCGCTTCGGGAAGTCCTGGAGCTGGTGCGGCAGCAGCTGGGGAGTGACGGGGTCGTCGAACTCTTCCGGAAGCGGTGGGCGGAAATCGCGGAGCGTGCGAAACCCGAACTGGCCCGCCTGCCGTTGAACGAACGCGCGCATCGGTTGGCGGCGTTGCTCACCTCCCTCGGCTACATGGCCGAGGCGTCGGAGGGCGAGGGCGCCACGCTGCGCGAGCACAACTGCGCCATTCGCGCCGTCATCGAGCGCTTTCCCGAGGTCTGCGTGGCGGAGGAGCGGTTCCTGGCGGAAGTGCTTGGCGCACAGATCACCCGGCAGACCCATATCGCGGCGGGGGCCAACTGCTGCGAGTACTGCATCCATCCCACCGACTCGTCAGGCAGCGCGCCGTCCCTCGAGGCGGCCGTGGCAGCTGGCGAGCCCGTGCCGTTTGTCCAGATCACGTCCCCGCGGGCCGGGGCGGCCAGCTCCGAGCCGCTCCAGCCCGCCCTGCAGGAGATGCCATGAGTTCCGCCATCGACCAACTGGTATCCAAGGAATACCAGTACGGGTTCACGACCGACATCGCGACCGACACGATCCCGCCCGGCCTCAGCGAGGACGTGGTGCGGCTGATCTCGGCCAAGAAGCACGAGCCGCCGTTCATGCTCGAATGGCGCCTCAAGGCGTTCCGCCGCTGGCAGCAGATGACGGAGCCGCACTGGCCCAACGTGACGTATCCCGCCATCGACTACCAGGCGATCTCGTACTACTCCGCGCCCCGGACGGCCAAGCCGTTAGGCAGCCTGGACGAGCTCGACCCCAAGATCAGGGAGACGTACGACAAGCTGGGCATCCCGCTGCACGAGCAGAAGCTGCTGGCCGGCGTGGCGGTCGACGCCGTCTTCGACTCGGTCTCGGTCGGCACCACGTACAAGGAAGAGCTGAAGAAGCACGGGATCATCTTCTGCTCGTTCGGCGAGGCGGTGAAGGAGCACCCCGACCTCATCGAGAAGTACCTGGGGTCGGTCGTCCCCTACAGCGACAACTACTTCGCGGCCCTCAACTCGGCGGTCTTCTCGGACGGCTCGTTCGTGTACATCCCCAAGGGGGTGCGCTGCCCGATGGAGCTGTCCACCTACTTCCGCATCAACGCCGCCGACACGGGGCAGTTCGAGCGCACGCTGATCGTGGCGGACGAAGGGGCGTACGTGAGCTACCTGGAGGGGTGCACCGCGCCCAAGCGCTCCACCAACCAGCTGCACGCCGCGGTGGTGGAGATCGTCGCGCTCGACAACGCGACGGTGAAGTACTCGACCGTCCAGAACTGGTACGCGGGCGACGAGGAGGGCAAGGGCGGCATCTACAACTTCGTCACCAAGCGCGGCAAGGCGTTCACCAACAGCAAGATCTCGTGGACGCAGGTGGAGACCGGCTCGGCCATCACCTGGAAGTACCCCAGCGTGATCCTGCAGGGCGACAACTCCACGGGCGAGTTCTACTCGGTGGCGGTCGTCAACAACATGCAGCAGGCCGACACCGGGACCAAGATGATCCACATCGGCCGCAACACGAAGTCGAACATCGTCTCCAAGGGGATCTCGGCGGGGAAGGGACAGAACTCGTACCGCGGCCAGGTGAAGG
>CAZVDJ010000178.1:0-7625 GCA_964626245.1 uncultured Gemmatimonadaceae bacterium | reverse complement strand
GGGTTGCTCCTCATCGTGGAGAAGCAGCCGTGGGGGAACACGCTCGAGGTCACGCGCGGCGTGGCTCAGGCAGTGGCAGCGCTCGCGCCGGCCATGCGCGGCGTGAAGGTCGATGCCACCATCTTCCGCCCCGCCACCTTCATCGAGATGGCGCTGGCCAACCTCAACCGCGCGCTGCTCATCGGCTGCGTGCTGGTGGTGCTCGTCCTCGTCCTCTTCCTCCGTGACTGGCGCACCGCCCTCATCTCGCTCACCGCCATCCCCACATCGCTCGTCGCCGCAGCGGTCGTGATGCGCTATCGCGGCGGCACGCTGGACACGATGGTGCTGGCGGGGCTCGTCATCGCGCTGGGCGAGGTGGTGGATGACGCCATCATCGACGTGGAGAACATCGTGCGGCGCCTGCGGGAGAATCGCGCGCTGGCGCAGCCGCGGCCGGCCCGCCCGGTGGTGCTGGACGCATCGCTCGAGGTGCGCAGCGCCGTGGTGTACGCCAGCATCATCGTGGCGCTGATGTTCCTCCCGGTCTTCTTCCTTCAGGGGCTGGCCGGGGCCTTCTTCCGCCCGCTGGCGCAGGCCTACGTGGCCGCCATTCTCGCGTCGCTCGCCACGGCGCTCATCCTCACGCCGGCGCTCTCACTCCTCCTGCTCAATCGCGACGCCGCGCACGACCGTGGCGACCCGCCGCTCGCGCGTACCCTCAAGGGATGGTACGCGCGCACGCTCCCGCGCGTCCTCGCGCGGCCCCGGCAGGTGGCATGGAGCGTGGCCGGCACCTTCGTCGCGGCCATCATCGCCCTCCCCTTCTTCGCGCAGCAGTTCCTCCCGAACTTCAAGGAGTACGACTTCCTGATGCACTTCGTGGAGAAGCCGGCCACGTCGCTGGAGGCGATGAAGCGCATCAGCATCCTGGCGTCGAAGGACCTCATGTCCATCGAGGGGGTGCGCAACTTCGGCGCCCACATCGGGCGCGCCGAGGTGGCCGACGAGGTGGTGGGGCCGAACTTCACGGAGCTCTGGATCAGCATCGATCCGGCGGTGCCGTACGACGAGACGGTCGAGCGCATCCAGCACGCGATCGACCAGTACCCCGGGCTCTACCGCGACGTCCTCACCTACCTGCGCGAGCGGGTGAAGGAAGTGCTCACCGGCGCCAGTGCCAGCATCGTGGTGCGCGTGTACGGCAACGACCTGGCCGAACTGCGGCGGGTGACCGCCGAGGTGGGAAAGGCGTTAGGCACGGTCCCGGGAACGGCCGACCTCAAGGTGCAGCCGCTGGTGCTCGTCCCGCAGGTGGAGGTGGACGTGCGTCCCGAGGCGCTGGCGCAGTTCGGCCTCACCGCCGGCGAGGTTCGCCGACAGGTCGCCACGCTGGTGCGCGGCACCAAGGTGGGCGAGGTGTACGATCGCCAGACCATCTACGACGTCGCCGTCTGGGGAACCGAGGCGGTACGCCACAGCCCGGGGGCGCTGCGCTCGCTGGTCGTCACCACGGCGGGCGGCGCGGCCGTCCCGCTGCGCGACGTGGCCGACGTGCGCATCGTACCCACGCCTAACGAGATCGCGCGGGAGGGGCAGTCGCGCCGGCTGGACGTCACCGCCAACGTGGCGGGGGGCGACCTGGCGGGGGTGACGCGCGCCGTGGAGCGCGCCGTGGCCGGCATCCCCATGCCCCCGGGCTTCCACGCCGAGGTGCTGGGCGAGTGGGCGGCGCAGCGCGAGGCCTCGCGCCGGCTCCTCCTGCTGGGGCTCCTGGCCCTCGCCGGGATCCTGCTCGTGCTCTACGCCGACTTCCAGTCGGTGCGCACGACCGCCCTGGTCGTCGCCTCGCTCCCGCTGGCGCTGGTGGGCGGCGTGGCGGCGGCGGCGATGGGGGGCGCCGTTCTGTCGTTAGGGTCGCTGGTCGGCTTCGTCACCGTCATCGGGATCGCGGCGCGCAACGGCATCATGCTCATCGCGCACTACCGGCACCTGCACGTCGTCGAGGGCGTGCCATTCGGCGAGGGGCTCATCCTGCGCGGCGCGCAGGAGCGCCTGGTTCCCATCCTCATGACCGCGACGGTCACCGCGCTCGCGCTCCTGCCGCTGGTCATCGGCGGCAACCGCCCGGGGCACGAGATCGAGTACCCCATGGCCGTGGTCATCCTGGGCGGGCTGGTCTCGTCGACCGTGCTCAACCTCTTCGTCATGCCGGGGGTGTACGCGCGCTTCGGCCAATCGCGCGGGGCTACAACTCCGGGAGGAGCTTCTTCGACTTCCTGATCAGCTTCCGGAGCCCGCGCCGCGCCTCGGCGCTGATCCCCTCGTCGCCATCGGCCGCCGACTCCTCCGTCGCCTCCTTGCACGCAGCCACCCACGCGTCACGCATCTCCTGCGTGCTGGCGAAGCGGTCGTCCGCCTTGAAGGCGAGCCCCCTTGCCAGCCAGGCCCGCAGCGGCGCCGGCACCCGCGCCGCCCACGAGGCGCTCCACTCCAGCCCCTGCTCCTGCCGCCACAGCTGCATCTCCGGGTCGTGCGCCACGAAGGGGAGGTGACCAGTGAGCGCGAAGTACGCCACCACCGCCATCGCATAACGATCCACCGCCTCGCCCTGCGGCACGCCACGCAGCTGCTCGGGGGCGGCGAAGGCCAGCGTCCCCGCGGCGCCGCTCTCGCCCGGGGTGGCCGCGATCCCGAAGTCGGCCAGCGTCCAGTGGTCGTTGCGGTCCAGCAGGATGTTCTCGGGCTTGAGGTCGCGATGCACCACCCCTGCCGCGTGCGCCGTGGCCACGGCGTCCAGCAGCGCCTCGATCTCGCCTCCAACTTCTGACAGCGGCAGCGCGCCGCGCGCCGTTACCCGCGCGGCCAGCGATCCACCGGCCGTGAGTGGCATCGTGAAGTACGCCACGCCCTGCCGCTCGGAGAACTCCAGCACCGGGATGATGCGCGGATGGGCGAGCGAGGCCACCAGGCGTGCCTCGCGCCGCAGCCGCGACACCGCCTCCTGGTCCTGGGCGATGTCGGGATTGAGCGCCTTGAGCGCCACCTCGCGACCGAGCGCCAGGTCGCGCGCCCGCCAGACCGCTCCCGCGCCACCACGCCCCAGCTGCTCGAGGAGCTCGTAGTCGAGCCCCGTGGCGGCACGCAGCAGCGCCTCCTGCCGGGCCGCCGCCGACTCCGCCGCGCTGGCGGGGAGCGCCGCCGCCTGCACCCCGAGGCCTGCCAGCGACGACTCGCCGCCGATCGCGCGGTCGAGCATCTCCAGCAGGGCGGCGACCGACGGAAATCGCGCCGCGGGATCGGGGGACGCCGCGCGCTGCAGCACCTCGCGCACGCTGCGCGGTACATCGCTGCGCCGCTCGAGCATCTCCAGCGCCGCCCCTCCGTCGCGTTCCCACGGCAACGCGGTCAGGCTGCCGATCACCAGGGCCCCGAGCTGGAACTGGTCCGTGGCGGGCGTGGGATGCCACCAGGCCTCGCCAGCCGCAATGGCGGGGCGCCACTCCGGGGCCGGCACCGTCCACTCCAGCGACGGGGCCTTGCCCGGCGGCAGCGCGCTGGCAGGGAGCGCCCACTGCCATCCCACGAGGAAGTGCTCACCCGCGCGCGTCATCCACACCGCCTCGCCGTTGATCGCCCCATGCGTCTCCCCGCGCTCGTGCAGCATGGCCAGGCACGAGCCGATGATCCGAAGGCGCGTCATCGCCCGCTCGATGGAATCGGGCCCCTGCGTGCGCAGCTGCATGGCCAGCGGCATCCCGTCGATCCAGTGCCGTACGTAGCCGGGGCCCCGCGGTGCCTCCTCATTGCGCGGCCAGTACACGTACGTGGTGGGAATGGCCCGGTGGCGCCGGTTGCCTAACGCCCGCGCCTCGGCGGTGAGCCAGGGCCAGTTGGCCACGTCCGGCGCCGTCACCAGCGACAGCGTGCGTCCCAGCGGGTCGATGACCTGCTGCGTGTGGCGGTGCACCCCGATCCAGACGCCGTCGGTCCCCCACGCCCACTCGCGCGGGAGCTGCCAGTCGCGCAGGTGGTCGGGGCGCTGGGTGGTGTGGCGATACGGCGAACTCCCCAGCTCGCCGGACGCGGGCGCTTGGACGGGGGCGGCCGGCTGCTTGGAACGGGAGCGACGCTGCGACGGGGACGACTTGGCGGACATCTCGCGTGGGGTGAGGACTCACCCGCTGGATGCGGCGGCGGATGGGTGAGTCGCCCACAAAGATGGAGCACTCGGCGGAGGAATGCCCGGCCCGTCACGCGGAAGTCACCGAGCGCGAGTTCCGGGCGGCGCCGTGCGCCCCGCCGCCCCAGTTGCGCGCCCTAACGAGCGGGGCGAAGCCGCACCGCCGTCCCCCAGGGGTCGCGCACCAGCACCGACCCGTCCTCGGCACGCGCGAGTGCATGCCCTGCGCCGGCGACGCTGGCGGCGGCCGCCTCGACGTCGGCACTCGTCGGCAGTTCCATCGTCCACTCCAACAGCTGCGCCTCGTCGTCGTGCGGCGATCGCGCCCCGGGACCCGCCCAGGTGTTGGTCCCGAGATGGTGGTGATAGCCCCCGGCGGCCAGGAAGAGCGCCCCCGGGTAGCGCCACACCATGCGGTCCAGCCCTAACGCGTCGGAGTAGAATGCCGACGCCTGTGCCAGGTCACCCACGTGCAGGTGCACGTGCCCCATCACCGTGCCGGCCGGCATGCCGCCCCACCGCTGGCTCCCCGCCGCCTGCGCCAGCGCGGCGAAGTCGACCGGGTCGGTCGCCATCATCAGTTCGCGGCCGATGCGCTGCCAGGTGTCGCGCGGCCGGTCGGCATAGACCTCGATGCCCAGGTTGTCCGGGTCGTTCAGGTAGAGCGCCTCGCTCACCAGGTGATCGCCCGCGCCGGCCCTTGCGCCGATGTCGCCCAGGTGCCGCACGAACCGCCCTAACGAGGCACGATCAGGGAGCAGGATGGCGAAGTGATAGAGCCCCAGCCGCCCCGCCTCCGCCGCGGGGCGCGTCCCGGGGCGCGATTCCAGCTCCACGAGCGTCGTGGCCACGCCGTGCGCGCCGAGCTGCGCCCGTGACGCATCGCTCGCGAGCACACGCAGCCCCAGCGTCTTCTCATAGAAGGCGATCGAGCGCGCCAGGTCAGCCACCTGAAGCCGCACCGGTCCCAGTCGTGTCGCCTGGGGGAGCCGATAGCCGGTGGGCGCTTCCCCGTAACTCCGTGGCGTCGCCGGCTCGGCGTGGGGCCGAGCGCCGAACAGGTCGGTGCTCTTCGCGCTCATGGCGTGAGTGGGAGAGAAGGTGAACGGGGCATGGGAGGGGGGACCGAGGGGGTGGGGAGAGGGGGTGGGGACGGAGGCCAGGGACGGACCCCAGGGACGGACCCCAGGGAATTGGTTGACATCTCACCTATCCCGGAAGGAGTCCCCGGGTGCCCATCTTCATCGTGACAGTTGATGATGACAGCAATACTGGCATATTAGCCGCATGACCGACGCCCGTACCTTCTCCATCGACGACCTTGCCGCGCTCGCCGAACTCCCTCGGCGCACGGTGCGCTACTACATCCAGGTCGGCCTCGTCGACCGCCCGGTGGGACTGGGCAAGGGGGCGCACTACACCCAGCGCCACCTCGACCAACTCCTGCAGGTGCGCAAGTGGCAGCTCGCCGGCCTCTCCCTCGAGCGCATCGGCGAACTGCTGCGGCAGCCCGACGCCGCCGACGGCGCCCTGCTCCCGCCAGCGCCACGTCGCGCCGGAACGGTGGAGGTCTGGAGCCACCTCGTGGTGGCCGATGGTGTCGAGGTCGTCCTGGAGCCCGGTCGTGCGGCGCTCTCGCCCGAACAGGTGCGTGCCTTCTTCCGCGCCGTCTCTCGCAGCTACCGCGAGATCACCTCCCCCGATCCTTCCGAGGTCTCCCGATGACCAGCATGGCCTGCGCCCTCACCGGCACCAACAACGAGAAGGTCGCGCTCTCCGACGTCGAGGTGCGCGCCACGCTGCGCGACCTTCTGTGCGAGGTCAGCGTCACGCAGGTGTATCGCAACGACGAACAGGTCGCCATCGAGGCCGTCTACACCTTTCCGCTCCCGCTCGACGCCGTCCTGCTCGACCTCGAGGTCACGCTCGGTGCGCGCGTGCTGCACGGCATGGTGGTGGAGAAGGCGAGCGCCGAGGCGCAGTACGAACGCGCCATCGACCGCGGCGATTCGGCAGTGATGCTCCAGCAGCTCGAGCCTGGTCTCTGGACCATGAACGTGGGCAACCTGCTGCCGGGTGAGCTCGCGCGCATCACGGTGCGCTACGCGCTCATGTATCGGTGGGATGGTGATCGGCTTCGCCTCCTCTTCCCGACGACCATCGCCCCGCGCTACGGCGTGTCGCCGCACGCACCCCACCAGGTGCCGGAGCATGCGCTCACGGTGGAGAACCACTTCACCTTCGCGGTGGAGGTGGCGGGGGCGTTGCGCGACGCGCAGTTCTCCTCCCCGTCGCACGCCATCGGGCTCGAGCGCGGTGAAACAACCACCACGCTCACACTGCGCGAGGCGAGGGCGGTGATGGATCGCGACGTCGTCGTGCAGGTGCGAGCCCCGCAGGTGGCGCGCGGATTTGCGCTGGGCGGCGCCGACGGCGACGGGACGGCGGTGTTGGCCTCGTTCCAGCCCTTCTTCCCGGGGCTCCGACAGCCGCAACGCCTGGCGCTGGCCATCGTCGTCGACTGCTCGGGCTCCATGCAGGGCGATTCCATGGCGCTGGCCCGCCGCGCACTGCACGACGCGATAGGCGCCTTGCAGCCTGACGATCGCGTGGGCGTCATCGCGTTTGGCAACGAAGCCGAGGCGATGGCCCCGCGCCTCGTCGCATGCACGAGCGAGGGCGTGGCCAGGGCGCGTGCCTTTGTGGGAGGGCTTGACGCGACGATGGGCGGCACCGAGATCGGGAATGCGATGCGCTCCGCGTATGCACTGTTCGGCGAGGAGGGACACGGCGACCTCTTCCTGATCACTGATGGTGAGGTCTCCGGCTGGCAATCGGTGGTGCAGGAAGCCAAGCGCAGCGGCCATCGCGTCTTCACGGTGGGCGTGGGGAGCGCCGTCTCCGAGGCTTTCGTACGGGAACTGGCGACGGTCACCGGCGGCGCGTGCGAGCTGGTGTCCCCACGCGAGGGGATGTCGGAGCGCATCGTGCGCCACTTCGAGCGGATGCGTGCCCCGCGGGCGCGGCAGGTGCGCGTCGTGTGGCCCGCGGGCGCTCGTGACGTGACGCCGGCGCGGGTGGACGCGGTGTACGAGGGCGACACCGTCATTGCCAGTGCCCGTTTCGACGGTGTTGCCACAGGCACGGTGCAGTTGGAGGTGGAGACGGAGGGCGGCGAGGTGGGGCGGAGCGAGCTGCCGATCCCGCCGGTGCTCCATGAGTCGGCGATCGTGGCACGCGACGACGCAGGCGCCGGCTCCGCGCGCGGCGACGTGGCGCCCCGCCCCTCCAGCGTCGCGCGCCTCGCGGCCTCGTTGCGGCTGGCGGCGCTGGACGAGTCGGCGGCGCGCGCCGTGGCGCTGCGCTACCAGCTGGCCAGCCCGTACACGCACTGGCTGGTGATCGTCGAGCGCGCCGAGGGCGAGAGGGGGAGCGCACTTCCCGCGTTGCGGAAGGTGCCGCA
>CAZVDJ010000177.1:0-7626 GCA_964626245.1 uncultured Gemmatimonadaceae bacterium | reverse complement strand
GCCCCAGCAACCCGCAGCTCGTGTCACAGTACAAGTACGACCTCAACGCGCTCTACCGCGACGTGGAGGCGGTGGGCGGCCCGGGCTTCATCCGCGGCACGCACACCGCGTGGCGCCACAAGAACTACGTCTTCATTGCCGACGAGGTCTTTCCCCCGTACGCGCCCAACGGATCGTGGGACGTGTCGCAGATCCGCGCCTACGGCCGGCTGCAGGTGGTGGACGTGAGTGACATCGAGCGCCCGAAGGCGGTGGCGTGGTACGAACCCGAGTACGGAGGGGTGCACAACGTATGGGCTGCGGGCGATACGCTGTACATGGGCGTCTACAACGGCGGCTTCCGCGCGCTGGACGTGGGCGGGGAGCTGCGCGGTGACCTGGGCGCGCAGGGGCGCACGCTGGTGGAGCTCCTGCCGCAGGACGCGAACGGCGTCGTCCCCAACAAGGCGATGACGTGGGGGGCCGTGGTACGCGACGGCAAGATCTACGTGAACGACATGATCTCGGGGCTCTGGATCCTGCGCATCGAGCCCCGAAAGGTCGTCCCCTGACGGCGGGGCGACGCGCAGGCGCGAGGGGTCGTGACGTCGTGACGGGCGGGTACCGGCTGGCACCCGCCCGTCCTGCGTTCCACCGGCGTCGAGCGAGGCGTGCCTACTTGCGCGCCCCCTGGAAGCGATAGCGCATCACCACCGAGTCGGGCTTGTCGGCGAGGACCAACCACGCATGGCCGGTCACGTTGCCCCCGCTCACGCGCGCGATCCAGTGATCGACCACGCGTGCGCCGCCCATCGAGGGCTCGGCGTACGGCTCCGATACCCCGTGCGAACTGTCGGCATCAATGGTGTAGGTCGAACGCACCGTGTCGGGTGATTCCTGCGACGTGCCGGCGCACTTGCCGCCTCCGCACACCTGCGTCCAATGCGCAAAGACGGAGTCGCTCCCCTCCATCGTGGCCGTCCCCTGCCAGGTGCCGCTGAAGTCGGCGTCGGTCAGGGCCATGGGTGCGGGAGGGGTGGCCGCTGCGGTACTGTCGGCGGGCGTCTGTTCCCCGCCTCCGCACGCCGTGGCCAGCAGCGCCACGATGAACGCACCAGCGACTGCACCAACGGAGAAAAACGGTGTGCGACGCATGGGACCTCCTGGAGAGAGAAGTGCATCCGCGGACATGTCCCTCTACCATGCATTCCCCAGTTCGGGTAGGCAATGCCCGTCGTCATGCGGCGGGCGTGAGGTACGCCCACTGGCGCCGCCGCCGGCGACCCGTGAGCTTCCGCCCGTCCCTCGCCAGCGTCCCGTGACTCCTCCCTCGCTCGCCGCCTCTCCGACGTCGCTGTCCTCTCGTCTCGACCTGCTGGCGGGTGAAGGAGCGCTCGACGTCTTTCGCCGTGCACAGGCCCTGGAGGCACGTGGCCGGCACGTCATCCACCTGGAACTCGGCGCCCCCGACGTCTCCCCTCCGCCCCACGTGGCCGAGGCCGCGGTGCGCGCGCTGCGAGACGGCGACACCCGCTACGTCGCGGTCAACGGGATTCCCGAGTTGCGCGAGGCCATCGCCGCCGACCTGCGCACGCGCAGCGTGCACGCCGAGCCGGACCAGGTGATCGTGACGCCAAGCGCCAAGACGGCGGTCTTCTACGGCGTACTGGCGGTGGCGGAACCCGGGAGCGAGGTGCTCGTCCCCGACCCGGGCTTTCCCATCTATCCGTCGGCGGTGCGCTTTGCCGGCGCCATGCCGGTGGGGCTACGGCGTGGATGCACGCAACGCTCCCGACGTGGACGACATCGCGGCGCGCATCACGCCGCGCACGCGGGCCATCCTGCTCAACTCGCCGAACAACCCCAGCGGCGGGGCGTTAGGCGACGCGGCCATGGCCAGGCTGGCGGCCCTGCTGGACCGTCATGGGGTGCTGGCCGTGACCGACGACATCTACACGCGACTGGTGTACGACGCACCATTCGCTCCCACGCTCGCCGCCTTCGACGGCGCGCGGGAGCGCACGCTGGTGGTCGACGGGTTTTCAAAGACGTATGCGATGACCGGGTATCGCCTGGGATACCTGGTGGCACCACGCGCGTGCGTGGAGCCGCTCCTCCTCCTCGCGACCAACGGGCACACCTGCGTCGCTCCATTCATTCAGCGCGCCGGGGTCGCCGCGCTCACCGGTCCGCAGGACGCCGTGCGCGCGCAGGTGGAGGTCTATCGCGCGCGACGCGACCTGCTGGTGCGCGGGCTCAGTGCCATTGACGGCGTGCGTTGTGCGACGCCGGAGGGGGCGTTCTATGTCTTCCCCGACTTCTCCGCGCTCCTGGCACGGCACGGGATGACCTCGCGCGAGTTTGCCGACACGCTGCTCGAGGACTTTGGCGTCGCCGCGATCGACGGCGCGTCGTTTGGTCCGCGCGGTGAGGGGCGGCTGCGCTTGTCGTTCGCCTCCTCCACCGGAGAGTTGGACGCGGCGCTGGAGCGCATCGCCGCGTGCGCCCGTTCCCTCGAGCACGGACGCCCGTCGCGCCCCTGAGCGTCCGGGCCGTCACTGGCCCGGCTCGCGCGATGGCCGGCGACGCCGATACTCGACATGTCGCTGGCCCTCACCGGGCGAGTGCCACATGTTCCTTGCATGAAAGTCCGTCACCCGTGATCCCCCCGCGGTTCATCCCTGATCGCTGGAGACCCCAGGCGGGCGCCGTCCGAGGTGTAACGCGCATGACGACGGTGCTCGCCTGCGCCCTCGCGCAGGCGATGGCAGCGGCGTGCACCACGGAGGCCCCCAGGCCGTTGCACGTGGGCGACGCGGTCCCGCGCGCGAACCAGGACTCCTCGATCATCCAGGTCGTTGCGGCCATGCTCGACTCGGCGCACGCGCCGCCCCTGCCGCTCATTCCCTGGACGGCGGCGTCAGGCGGTGCGCTCGCCACGGAGTCGGAGCAGGCGCAGCGGTTCGTCTCGGACAGTTCGGTCGTCGCCGTCGTGGGGCACGCCGGAAGCAAGCTCACCCTCATCGCCGCCCCGACGTACCGCGCGGCCGACATGCCCCTGGTCGTCCCGACCGCCACGGCCCGCGCGCTTCGTGAAGCGGGGCCGAACATCTTCATGCTCGCACCGTCGGACGAAGCGATCGGGGCGTTCATGGTCGATCGCGCCGTCGACAGCCTGGGCCTCCGTCGCCTGTCGGTGATGCACGTTGCCGACGCCTATGGCGAGGGGATCCGCGCCGGACTCGCGGCACGCGCGGCGGCGCGTGGCATTTCATTGGTAGGGGAGACGGCGCTCACCGGTTGGGAATGCGAGCCGAACGAGACGTCGTCCGCCGCCATCACGCGCGCGTTCCTGCGCCGCGTGCAACCCGACGCCCTGCTGCTCGCCCTCCCGCAGCGCCTGGCCGAGTGCGTGATTCGCGCCGCCGTCGCGCAGGACTCCAGCATCGTCATCCTCGCCTCGGACAGCTTCTCGCCGCCCCCGCGAGGCCTGGCGCTCGACGCGCACCAGTCGCGGGCGGTGCACCACGTCGTCTTCTGGGAACCGGGGACGGATGCGCTGAATCGCCGGTTCGACGCGACGTTCCGCCAGGTGGTCGGCCGGGCACCCGACGCCTCCCAGGCGCTCACGGCCGACGCCCTCCTCCTGCTGGCGGCCGCGCTTCGTGACGGGATGCGAACGCGCGCCGAAGTCGGGGACTGGCTCCGGCGTGTCGGAACCGACGGCCACCCGCCCTTCGCCGGGATCACCGGCCCCATCGACTTCACCCGGCCGCGCACCGCCGGGCTTCGCCTCAAGCCGCTCAGGCCGGGAACCGAGCTCCCGTGACGTCGCCCGATGCGGTGCCGGGGGCCCAGCCCCACGCGGGATCGGGAGCGACGGACTCCGGCTTGACGCTGCGGGCCACGATTGCGCTCACGTTCGCCCTGGCCTTCGCCTTCATTGCCATCGTGGGAGTGGCGCTGTCGCTGCGCGTCGTCCCCAACGCGGCGGAGATCACGCGGCGGGGGGCGCTCACCCAGCAGGACTACGCGGCGCGGACGCGCCTGGCCACGCAGCTCGACTCATCGCTCACCGACCTGTGGTCGCAGCTGCGACGCGCGCGCCAGGCACCGCTGCCCGCCGACACCTTGCGCCAGCGCCGCGAACGACTGGATCGCATCGTGCGCAGCTCCGGGTTGTTGGAGCCCATCGGCCGGACCACCGACATCGCGTACGATTTCACGGCGTCGCTGGAGCGCGCCGATCGTGCCTCGTCGGCGATGGCCGCCGCCCTCCTCGGCGTCGTCGCGGCGCTCGAGTTGCGCGACATTCCCAGTGCGGAGCGACTGCTGTCGCAGGCCGATTCGCTCGACGCGCCGCTCGCCGCGCAGCTCAACGCGGTGACGCTGACGGCGCTGGCCGGGCTGGCCCGCGACGAGGCGAGGCTGGAGCGGGAGGCGCGATTCGCCGCGTTCCTCGTCCTGGGATGGCTGCTGATCGGACTCCTCGGCGCCCCGTTCCTCTGGCGCCTGCTGCAGCGGCGGCTCTTCTCGCCCTTGCTGGCAATCGAGCGCGCGCTGCACCGGATCGACGCCGGTGACCTGGAGGTCGAGGTCCCGGTGCACCGGCAGGACGAGCTGGGGCGGCTGGGGGCGCACTTCAACCACACCACACAGGTGCTGCGCACGCAGCGGGTGCAAGCCGAGCGCATGGCTGCCCGGGCAGCGTTGGAGGCGAGCGAGGCTCGCTATCGCGCCGCCTTCGAGCAGGCCGCGGTGGGGCTGGCGGAGATCGGGACGGACGGCGCGTACCTGCGTGTCAACCGCGCCATGTGCGCCTTTCTCGGCCGCGACCACGACGCCATCATCGGGCATCGATTCTCCGACTTCACCCATCCCGACGATCTCGCGGCTGATGCGCTGGAGTGGCCGCAGTTCATTGCAGGTGGCGGGGAGCGCGTCGCCCGCCTGGAGCGACGGTACCTCCGTCCCGACGGCGCGGTCGTCGTGGCGCAGGTGACGGCGACGATGCTGCTCGACGTGGATGGCACGCCCCGGCACGTCCTGTCGGTGGTGCAGGACGTGACCGAGCAGCGCCGCCTGGAGCGGGAGCTGCTGCAGTCGATGAAGCTGGAAGCCGTCGGCCAACTGGCGGGGGGAGTCGCGCACGACTTCAACAACCTGCTGGCCGGCATCATCGGATACGCGGAGCTGCTGGAGCACGACGCGGCAAACGCGCCTGACGTGCGCGACGACGCCGCCGTCATCCGCAAGGCCGCGCTGCGAGGCGCCGATCTGGCCCGCTCGCTCCTGACCCTCGCGCGTCGCACGCCGCAGCAGGCCACCGAGCCCTTTGCCGTGGAGCCGCTGCTGCGGGAGACGGCGGACCTGGCGCGGCGCACCTTCGACCGGCGCATCGAGATCGTCGTGGTGGCCGAACAGACCACGACCATCGTCGGTGACCGGTCGTTGCTGTCCAACGCGTTGCTCAACCTGCTGCTGAACGCGCGTGACGCCATGCCCAACGGCGGGTCGATCGTCCTCGAGTCGCGCCAGGCGCAACCCGACGCCGCGTTCCGCGAACGGCACGAGCTCCCCGCCGAGGCCCGCTTCGTGGCGATTCACGTGCGCGACACCGGCTGTGGCATGTCGCCCGAGGTGGTCGAGCACGTCTTCGAGCCGTTCTTCACGACGAAGGAACCCGGGAAGGGGACGGGACTCGGACTCTCGATGGTGTATGGCACGGTGAAAGGGCATCACGGCGCCATCACGCTGGAGAGCGAGGTGGGGCGCGGGACGCACTTCACCATCCTCCTTCCGCATGCCGACGACGACACCGCCGCCAGCGCGCCCGCACGGGCGGCGGTGCCCGCCACCTCGACGGCGCGGATTCTCCTGGTGGATGACGACGCGATGGTGCGCGACGTGGGGGGACGCATGCTGCGCCGCCTGGGATACGCCGTGGAGCTCGCGAACGACGGACGCGCCGCGCTGGACCGCCTGGCGCGCGAGGACCACGGCATGGACGTCGTGATCCTGGACGGCAACATGCCGCGGCTCAACGGGCTCGAGACGGCCCGCCAGCTGCATGCGCGTCATCCGGCGCTCCCGCTCGTCTACGCCAGCGGGTACTTCGACCCCGACGTGCGCGAGGACCTGGCCGTCCTGGGGTTCCGCGAGCGGCTGGCCAAGCCGTACACGATGGAGGCCCTGTCGCGTGCGGTGGCACGCTGCCTGGGGCGGGAGGTGGAGGGCTAGCGGGAGGGGAGGCGCGAGCGGCGGCGCCGCGCAAGGCGACGATGGCGCGCACCGGCCTGAGCCGTTGACCTAACGGGAGCGCGCGCAAGTGCCTCGCCGCCCGTGCTGTCCCCAGTCGACAACGGCTGTCCTGTGTCGGATGATTGGGGGTAACGACGGGCGACCGCCGCCGCCGAGCTGCGTTGCGCCCCACACCGTGGGCCGCGCGGCGACGCGGCGGCGACGCCCACCACCCACCGCCAGGATTGGCACATGGAGAATCGGTCCGTCGCCTTCGGGCTCACCGGGATCTCGCTCCTGGTCGCGATCGTCGCGCTTGCGTTCCGCGGGGGATCGCCGGCATCGGCGTCGGTGGCCGCGCCTCCCCAGTCGCCGTCAGCACCCGCCCGCGACGCCCGCACCTTCTCGAGTGTCGAGGACGCCGTGGGACGCTACGACCGCGGGCGTCGCCTGCTGGCCGAGTATGCCGGTGGTGCGTGGACGACGCTGGCCGAAGGGAGTCGAACGTTGCCGCTGGCGGGAGCGCGCATCGGCCTCCGCGTGACGATCGCGACGATTCCCGACCCGTTCGATTCGCACATGGACTGGTCGTACGACGCCAACCTCGAAGCCATGCGCCGGGCCTTCGGCACGGCGGGGCTGGTGCCCCAGGCGTTCTGGCTCCCGTCGCGCGGCGACTCGCTTGCCGTCACGCGCGACGCCAGCACCGTCAGGCTCTCCACGCACGACGTGCATCCCGGGGTGATGCTCTTTCGCACCACGTACCCGGCCGCGCCGGCGTTGCACCTGCTGTACCTGGTGCCCGAGATCCCTACCGCGGGGGTGCACCTGCTCGCCTTCCGCGCCGCGCTCGCCGAGCGCGCTGCCATCCTTCGCGAGGGCTCCGCACTCTTTGATGTCGACGCGCGCGAAGTCGACGAGCTGTCCGTGCTCGGTCCGAACTTCTCCGGATCCTCACCCTCGCTGCGCAGCGTCGTGGACGGAGGCGTGCGCCCGGCCGGTGCCCGGGTGTCGACGGACGTGCGGCCGGCCACGGCGCGCATCGTCTCGGGCTCTGCGACGTCCTTCACGAACCTCCCGATCCTCACCGACAGCAGCTGCGTGATCGTCCCCCGCCGAGGCGGTGACCGGACGCCTGGCCGAGTGCAGGTCGCTCGCCTGCGATTTGCCGCCACGGTCAACCCGGACGAAGCCATGGACGAGGTGCTGGCCCGCCTGGTCCAATCGCTCGACATCGAGCCCTATCAGGTGGCGATCCTGACGGAGTCGGGGACGAGCTACGGCGCGGCGCGTCCCGCGGCCGACCCTCGCTCGGAGGGCGATGCCCGGCGCGCGCCGCCGCGCGCACCGGTGTGCCTGCGGGGCGAGCGCACGTCCGAGGAGGCGCGACTGGACGAGGCGCGCGTC
>CAZVDJ010000176.1:0-7630 GCA_964626245.1 uncultured Gemmatimonadaceae bacterium | reverse complement strand
ACGAATGGGTAGCCGGCGCAACGGATCGAGCGACCGTGGCGCGCGGCGCGCGCCCCGATCGTCCCCGTGCTGGAGCGGCACTTCGGGCCACGGTTGCGGCTGGCGACCTCCGGCGGCGCCGTCCTCCCCGTGGAGGTGGCCAGCTACCTGGATGCCTGCGGCCTCACCGTGCTGGGCGCCTACGGCCAGACGGAGCACCTCTGCGCCGCCTTCAACCGCCCGGAGCACTACCACCACGACGCAGCCGGGACGGCGATGCCGGGGACGACGATCCGCATTGCCCCTGACGGCGAGGTGCAGCTGCGCCGTTCGGCACTGACCTTCTCCGGCTACCACGGGCGCCCGGCCGAGACGCGCGCCGCGTTCACCGAGGACGGCGCGTGGTTGCACACCGGCGACCTGGGGACGCTGGACGGCGACGGCTTCCTGCGCATCACCGGGCGCACGAAGGAGCTGATCGCGCTGTCGAACGGGAAGAAGGTGGCGCCGCTGCCGCTGGAGGCGCAGCTCTGCGCCGGCGACTTCATCGCGCACGCGCTGCTGCACGGCGAGGGGCGCCCGTACCTGGTGGCGCTGCTGGCGCTGCGCTGGCCGCTGGTGCTGCGCTGGGCGCGCGAGCGCGGGCTTCCCGAGGATCGGGAGGTGCTGGCCACGCATCCGGCGCTCCTGGAGGCGGTGCAGGGCGACGTGGCGCGCGCGAACGCGCTGGTGTCGCGCCCCGAGCAGGTGCGGCGCTTTGCCATCCTGCCGCGCGACCTGCGCGTGGAAGACGACGAACTGACGCCCACCCACAAGCTGCGCCGCACGGTGGTTGCGGCGCGCCACGCGGAGCGCCTGTCGGCGCTCTACGGAGAGATGGCATGACACAGCAGCGCGCGATCGTCGCGACGGTCCTGGCCACCGGCAGCATCGCGGTGGCGTACGGCTCCGCCTTTGTCCCTGGCGGGACACGCTGGGGCGTGTGGTGCATGGTGCTGGGGCTGGCGACGATGGTGGTGTCGCTCATGGCCATGGGCGCGGTGCGCCGCGGCGGCGGGTTGGGGCGCCTGCGCCTGCCGCTGGCCTTCACCTTCCTGGTGATCGTGGCGGGGTTCGCGGCCGCGTTGCTCCTGCCGGATGAAGGGGCCGCCGCCCGGCTCCTGCTCGGGCTCCCCGTGCGTGCGTCGCTGGTGCTGTATGGCGTGGGGCTCCTGCCGCTGGTGGTCCTGCCGCTGGCCTACGCGCTCACCTTCGACGACCTGACGCTGCGCGAGGAGGACCTGGCGAAGGTGCAGGAGCTGGGACGCCGGCACGCGGCAACGCAGGGGAGGAGCGAGTCGTGAGCGCCCCGGCCTTGCCAGCGTTGCTGCTGCAGGGGGCGCTGCCGCCGCTGGCGCAGCCCACCATAGTGGGCGTGGCGCTGGCGTACTTCGCGGGGGTGGCCGCCATTGGCGTGTGGGCCGCCCGCCGCACGCGCAGTGCGAGCGACTTCTTCGTCGCGGGACAGGGGATCGGGCTCTGGACGATGGCGATCGCGGCGATGGCCGCGACGCTCTCCGGCTTTGCCTTCATCGGCGGTCCGGGGCTGGTCTACACGCTGGGGCTGGGTGCGGTCTTCATCATCCTCCCCATCGGGGTGACGGGGACGCTGGGCGCGTGGACGCTGGCCAAGCGGTTGCGGCTGCTCGGCGAGCTGCGCGGCCTCATCACCGTGCCCGACGCCATTGCGGCGCGCTTCAAATCGCGGCTGGCGCGCGGGCTGGCCGCCGTGGCCATCCTGGTGGCGATCGTGGGCTACATGGCGACGAACATCCTCGCGTTAGGGCTCGTGATCGACTCGATCTTCGGCACCGGCCTCGTGGCCGGGCTCTGGATCGGGATGGCGATCACGCTGGCCTATTCCGTGTCGGGAGGGATCCTGGCGGGGGTGTACACCGACCTGTTCCAGGGGGCGATCATGGCCGGCGCGTCGGTCCTCGTCTTCCTCTACACGCTCAAGGTGGGCGGCGGAGAGGCGGGCTTCGCACGCACGATCCTCCCGGCCGACGCCCCGTTCCTGGCGCCGTGGGGAAAGATGACGCCGCTGGCGGCGCTCTCCTTCTTCTTCGTCTTCGGCATCGGCTCGTTGGGGCAGCCGCACGTGGTGCACAAGTTCTACATGCTGCGCGACCCCCGGAAGCTCAAGTGGTACCCGCTGATCATGGGGGTCGCGGTGGTCATCACGCAGCTCCTCTTCATCGGCGTGGGGCTGGCCGTCAAGGCGCTGGTGGTGCGCGGCGAGCTGCCGCCACTGGGGCGTGCCGACGACGCGACGCCGACCTTTTTGCTGCGCTTCACGCCGTTGCTCCTGTCGGCGGTGGTCTTCTCGGGGGTGGCGGCGGCGATCATGAGCACGGTGAACTCGTTCATGAGCGTGGGGGCCGCGGCGCTGACGCACGACCTGCCGCTGGCCTTCGGCACGCGCGTGAAGAACGAACTCTTCTGGGGGCGGGTCTCCACGGTGGCCATCTCGCTCGTGGCCACCGTGGTGGCGGGGCTGTCGGGGACGCTGGTCGCCTTCCTCGGGATCTTTGGCTGGGGACTGTTTGCCTCGACGCTGGTGCCGGCGCTGGCCGTGGGGCTCAACTGGGCCGGGGCCACGCGCGCCGGCGCGGTGGCGTCGATCGCGACGGGGCTGGTGGTCACGCTCGTCTTCGAGTCGCTGGCCTACCTCAAGGTCTTCACCTTCCCGTCGGGGGTCACGGCCACGGCGCTCGCCCTCGTCAGCTCGCTCCTCGTCTTCTTCGTCGTCTCCTGGTTCACGCGCCACACGGCCGCGGCCACGCTGGACGACGACATCCGCTTCGTCATGGAGGTGTGACGGTGACGGCTCCCGCGCCAGATGCCCCGCGTCCTGCCCTGCAGGTGGGACAACATGCGGAATTCAGCAAGACGGTCACCGAGAGCGACGTGGTCCTCTTCGCGGGGATCACGGGCGACTTCAACCCGGCGCACGTGAACGAGGTGGAGGCGGCGCGCGGCCGCTTCGGGGGACGCATCGCCCACGGCCTGCTGTCGGCCGGCTTCATCTCGGCGTGCATCGGCATGAAGCTGCCGGGGCCGGGGACGATCTACCTCACGCAATCGCTCAAGTTCGCGCGCCCGGTGCGCATCGGCGACACCGTCACCGCGCGCGTGGACGTGCTGGAGTGGCACGAGGGGAAGCGGCGCGCACGCCTGGCCACGACGTGCCGCAACCAGCACGGCGAGGTCGTGATCGATGGCGAGGCGCTGGTCATGGTACCACTGCCCGAAGCAACGACGTGATGCACGACTGGACCCATATCACCATTCGAGGGAGGGAGCACATGAGCAGGCATGGTCTCATCGGTCGCAGCACGGCGCTGGGCGCGGCACTGGGCGCGGCACTGGGCGCGGCACTGGGCCCGGCGCTGGGCGCGGTGCTGACGCTGCTGCTGGCGCTGCTGCTGGCCGCTGGCGGCGCGATGGCGCAGGACGCCGGCGGGCGCATCACCGGGACGGTGAGCGACTCCGCGCGCCGGCCGCTGGACAATGCCAGCGTCTCGGTGGTGGGCACGCGCCACGGCGCCATCACCGACGCCAACGGGCGCTTCACGATCGCCGGCGTCCCCGCCGGGCGCTACGTCGTGCGCGTGCAGCGCCTCGGCAACCGCGTGGCCGAGGTGGGGGACGTGTCGGTGACCGCCGGGGCAACGGTGGAGCTGAACGTCACCCTGGCCGCCGCGCCGTTGCAGCTGGGTGGCGTTGTGGTCTCGGCGTCGCGGCGCGTGGAGAAGATCACCGACGCTCCCGCGACGGTGACCCGGCTTGAGGCGGCGCAGATCGCCAACACCGTGGGCAACTCGTTTGCCCCCGCCCTCAAGGAGGTGAAGGGGATCGACTTCATCCAGGTGGGGATCACGGCCGTCGCGATCAACGCCCGCGGCTTCAACTCGTCGTTCAACAACCGCATGCTGATGATGGAGGACGGCCGCATCGCCGTGCTCCCGGAGAACGGGCTCCCGGTGGGGAGCTTCACCAGCATCCCCAAGGTCGACCTGGCCGGGGTCGAGGTGCTCATCGGGCCGGGCTCCGCGCTGTACGGTCCTGATGCCTCGAACGGCGTCCTGACCTTGCAGACCAAGGATCCGAAGCAGTTCCAGGGGACGACGGTGGAAGTCGCCGCCGGCTCGCGCTCGTTCATGGATGTCCAGGCACGCCACGCCGGAGTCACACGTGGGGGGACCTTCGGCTACAAGGTGAGCGGCGAGTACCTCTCGGCCAACGACTTCTCCAACGAGCTGGTGTACTCGGGACAGGTGCGTGAGCGCGGCATTGGCGGAACGGTGGACTGGAAGACCGACGTGATGCGCGCCGAGGGGGCGCTGGTGTACTACGGCGGCGCCAACCGGATGGAGCTGTCGCTGGGCAACAGCAAGTCCAACGGGGTGGGGCAGACCAACGTGGGGCGCAACCAGCTTGCCGACTGGCAGTACCGGCACGCCCAGCTCAAGTGGACGTCGCCGCGCTGGTACGCCAACGGCTACTTCGCGCAGTCGCTCTCCGGCGATTCGTACGCGATCAACCGCTACTCGTCGGCGCGCCTGACGACGCCGGCGACGATCAGCGACGACTCGGTGGCCCGGCTCTCCGACTGGCCGGCCGACGGGCGCCTGATGGCGGCGGAGCTGCAGAACAACTTCACGCTCACGCCGCTGGCCAACACGCGCATCGTGTGGGGCGGACAGGTGCGGCGCGACGTGGTGAGCTCCGACCGCGAGTGGCTGTCGGATCGCGTGACAAACGAAGACATCGACGTGCAGCAGGTGGGGGCGTACGGGCAGACGGAGACGCCGCTGGGCAATGCCTGGCGCCTGGTGCTGGCCGCGCGCGTGGACAAGCACGACAACTACGACCGGCAGTTCTCGCCCAAGGCGGCGCTGACCTACACGCCGTGGACCGACCAGACGTTCCGGGTCACCTTCAATCGCGCCTTCAAGTCGCCCACGCTGCTCAACACCGACTTCTCGGCGCCGGACTTCGTGCGGTTAGGGGCGGGGCTTGGCGGCTTTGGCGTCTTTGGCAACAAGAGCGGCTTCTCGGTGCAGAACGCGACCGGGACCACGGTGGCGCGCTATGCCGCCCTCGTGCCCGAGCGCAACACCACCTACGAGGTGGGCTACAAGGCGATCCTGAAGGACCGCCTCTTCATCGACGCCGCCTACTACCAGTCGGACTACGAGAACTTCATCTCGCCGCTGGTGACGATCAACACGCACCTGACCGGTCTCTTTGCCTACGACGCGGCGGGGCAGCGCGTGGTCGGCCCTAACGGGGCGCAGTCGGTGCTGACCTACCTCAACCTGGGGAAGGCGAAGGTCAAGGGGATGGACGCGGGTGTCCGCTGGGTGCTGAACGAGCGCGTGGCGGCCTCGGGGACGCTGAGCCTGACCAAGCTCGACCGCGTGGTGAGGAAGCCGACCGACCCCGCCGCGGTGGCCGAGGCGACGGCGCTCAACACGACGCCGACCAAGTGGAACGTGGGCATGGACTTCAACGCCCCCGCGCAGCAACTCGTGGGCGGCTTCACGGTGCGGCACGTGACGGGCTACAACTTCCGCTCGGGCATCAACAACGGGATCGTTCCCACCTTCCAGACGTTCGACGTGACGCTGAGCCGCCGCATCCCGGCCATCGGCGCGCAGGTGAACCTGTCGGTGCAGAACCTCTTCTCCTGCGCGGGGGGGTACTACGAGATTCGCGTCGGGCAGGTCTCGCCGGGGACCTTCGTGAAGGACCGTGAGTGCAACTTCGGGCAGCGGCACATGGAGATGGTCAACATGCCCACGATCGGGACGATGATCTTCCTGGGCGTGCGCTACGACCGGTGACCGCGTGACCCGCGAGTTGCTGCTGGCGATGGCGGCGGGGGCGCTTTGCGCTCTCCCGCCGTCGCCGGCTTCCCCAGACCGTGGACGCTCAGACGTGACGCACGAGAACGGAACGGGCGGTGACTCCGCGCGCGTGATCCGCGGCACCTACCGGAATGCGGCAGGGGGACGCGACTACGCCCTGCACCTGCCCGAGGGCGCACCGCCGGCTGGCGGGCGGCCGCTGGTGGTGCTGCTGCACGGCTGCACGCAGGACGCGGAGGACATCGCGCGCGGCACGCGCCTGCACGAGGCGGCGGGGCGCCGTGGGTGGATGGTGCTCTATCCGGTGCAACCGGCGGCCGCACATCCCCGGCAGTGCTGGAACTGGTACGACCCCGCGCACCAGCGGCGTGACGCGGGGGAGCCCTCCATCATCGCCGGGATGACGGCGCAGGTGGTGGCCGAACACGGCGGCAATGCGCGGCAGGTGTACCTGGCGGGGATCTCGGCGGGGGCGGCGATGGCCTCCCTGGTGGCGGCGGCGTACCCCGAGCAGTTCGCGGCGCTGGCGCTGCATTCGGGGGTGGCGCACTCGGCGGCGGCGTCGGTGGGTGAGGCGTTAGGCGTGATGCAGAAGGGGGTGGCCAGCCCGGAGCCCAGCGCCGAGCGCGCGTGGCAGGCCATGGCCGGCCGCGCGCGCGTGATCCCCACGCTGGTG
Organism: uncultured Gemmatimonadaceae bacterium; assembly: GCA_964626245.1. Classification (GTDB taxonomy): domain Bacteria; phylum Gemmatimonadota; class Gemmatimonadetes; order Gemmatimonadales; family Gemmatimonadaceae; genus SCN-70-22. Next base: position 1,060 of record CAZVDJ010000176.1, on the reverse strand, counting down.
ATCCATGGCGAGGGTGACGCGGTGGTGGCGCCGATCAACGGCGCGCAGGCGGCCCGGCAGTGGTTCCTGACCAACGCGCTGGCCATGGGCCAGCCGCTCGACACCACCAGCGGAGCCACCGACCATTCGCAGCGCGAGGAGGGTGGATACCAGGTGCGCCGCTCGACCTACCGCGCGAAGGACGGGACGCCGCTGTCGTCGCTGGTGATGGTGCGCGGGCTGGGGCATGCCTGGTCGGGCGGCTCGCCGGCCGGGACGTTCTCGGATCCCAAGGGGCCCGACGCCTCGGCGCTGATCGTGGACTTCTTCGCCGGCCTCGGCGGGCGTTAGGCGGCGATGGGACAGGCGATGCGACAGGCGATGGCGCCGGCCTTCCCGCGCTCGAGCGACCCGGTGCGCTGGTGGGGGCGGGTGGCCCCCGGGCGCATCGCCCTCGTCGACCGCGCGCGCGACCAGCGGTGGACGTATGGCGAGCTGGATGCGCTCGCCGACCGCTGGCGCGACCTGCTGCTCGCGCACGGCGTGCGGCGCGGCGATCGGGTGGCGACGCTGGCCGGGAATCGGGCGGCGCAGGCGGCGCTGCTCTACGCCTGCTGGCGGCTGGGGGCGGCGCTGGTCCCGCTCAACTGGCGCCTGGCGGCACCGGAGCTGGCGCGCGTCCTGGGCAATGCTCGCCCCATCTTGGCGGTGGGCGAGGGGCGCTTTCGCGCCCTGGCCGAGGAGGCGCACCTGGCCGTGACGGGGGCGCGCTGGGTGGAGCTCGGCGACCGCGACGACCTGCCACCGGCCCACGACGCCGTGCTTGCATCTGGCGACGCGCCCCTGGAGCCCGACGACCCGGCGCTGATCCTCTACACGTCAGGGTCCGCCGGGGCGCCCAAGGGAGCCGTCCTCCCGCACCGGCAGCTCTTCTACAACGCGATTGCCACCACGATCGGCTGGGAGCTGTCGAGCGACGACGTGGCACCCATCGCCACGCCATTCTTCCACACGGGCGGGTGGAACGTCTTTGCCACGCCCCTGTGGCAGTGCGGCGGGCGCGTGGTGCTCTTTGACCAGT
>CAZVDJ010000175.1:0-7636 GCA_964626245.1 uncultured Gemmatimonadaceae bacterium | reverse complement strand
GCGGCGCGGCTGCAGCTGCCGGCCGCGCCGTAGGCGATTGCGATGTCCTCGTTGACCAAGCTCAAGCTCGGCCTCACGATCATCGGGCTGATCCTGTTCGGCTACGGCGCGCGGATGGACGACGGTCGCATCCGCCTGGTGGGGATCGGATTCGTCGCGGCGGCGGCGCTGCTGCGGTTCGTGAAACCCAAGCCTACGCCTCCCGACTCGGCGCCGCCCAATTAGGGAGTGACGACGAGCGACGCGCGCGGCGAATGCGTCCGTGTTCAGCAGATCCTGGGCAATTGCTCCCCGATCTGCATGGTGATCACCCGGCTTGCACCGATCGATGTGCGGCCCACCAGGAGTCCGGGATGCTCGGCTGTCACCTCGCCGATGATCGCCGCCTCGCGTCCCAGCGGGTGCGCCCGCAGGGCGGCGAGCGCTGCGTCGCGCGCCGGGCCGGGAACGATGGCGACCAGCTTTCCCTCGTTTGCAACGAAGTAGGGGTCGAGCCCGAGCAGCTCGCACGCTGACCGCACCTGCGGCCTGACCGGCACCGCGTCCTCGCGGATCACCATCCCCACGCGCGCCTCCGCTGCAATCTCGTTGAGCGCCGACGCCAGCCCGCCGCGCGTGGGGTCGCGAAGGACGTGCACGTCGGGGACGTCCGCGATCAGCGCGGCCACGAGCGTGTGCAGCGAGGCGCAATCGCTCTCGATCGTCGTCTCGAACTCCAGCCCCTCGCGCACGCTCATGATGGCCATGCCGTGGTCACCAAGGGTGCCGCTGAGGAGAATCGCGTCGCCCGGCGCCGCCCGTTGCGGGGCGATGGACACCCCGTCCGCCACGACGCCGATTCCCGAGGTGTTGATGTACACGCCGTCGCCGCGTCCGCGCTCCACGACCTTGGTGTCACCGGTGACGATGGTGACCCCCGCCGCCCGCGCCGCCTGGGCCATGTCCGCGACGATGCGCCCCAGCGACGCCATGGGGAACCCTTCCTCGAGGATGAAGCCGGCCGACAGATGCAACGGCGTGGCTCCGCTCATCGCGAGATCGTTGACCGTGCCGTGTACGGCGAGCGCGCCGATGCTCCCGCCGGGAAAGAAGAGCGGGCGCACCACAAACGAGTCGGTGGAGTAGGCCAGCCGGCGCGCCGGCACCTGGATCACGGCGGAGTCACTCATGCGATCGAGCGCCGCGTTGGCGAAGGCGGGCTTGAACAGGTGCTCCACCAGTTCGGCGGAGAGCGTGCCGCCCCCGCCGTGTCCCATCACGATGCCGGGATAGTCGCGCAGCGGGAGCGGGCAACTCCAGGCCGAGACGTCGACTGTCATGTGGCGGCGCGCGCCAGCGTCACGAAGCGGCCGTAGTTGAAGTAGGCGGCGCACGCCCCTTCGCTCGACACCATGGTGGCACCGAGCGGCGTGCGCGGCGTGCACGCCGCTCCAAAGGCGGGGCACTGATTGGGCTTGATCGAGCCCTGCAGCACCTCGCCCGCGTGACACAGTGACGACTCGACCGTGCGGATGTTCCCCACGTCAAAGCGCGGCTCGGCGTCAAAATCGCGATAGGTCTCGCTCAACCGCCACCCGCTCTTCGGAATAGTCCCGATGCCGCGCCAGGCGCGGTCAGTCACCTCGAACACCTCCTCCAGCATCGCTTGCGCTGCCCGGTTGCCGTCGAACGAGACCACGCGCTCGTATGCATTCTCCACGCGCGACTCGCCACGCTCCAGCTGGCGCACGGTGCGCCGGATCCCCTCCAGCACGTCCAGCGGCTCAAAACCGGTGATGACGATGGGAACGTGATGCTCGGCGGCGAGCGCCGGGTACTGCCAGAAGCCCATGACACTGCAGACGTGCCCTGCCGCCAGAAACCCCTGCACGCGATTGCTGGGCGCGCGCATGATGGCGTCGATGGCCGGTGGAACGAGCACGTGCGAGACGAGCATGGAGAAGTTGCGCAGCCCCTCCTTGCGGGCCAGGTGTACGGCCATGGCGTTGGCGGGCGCCGTCGTTTCGAAACCGATGCCGAAGAAGACCACCTCGCGGTCGGGATTCGCCCTCGCCAGCTGCACCGCGTCCAGCGGCGAATACACGACGCGCACGTCGCCTCCCTCGCTCTTCACGCGGAACAGATCGCGCTCGCTTCCGGGGACGCGAAGCATGTCGCCGAACGAGGTGAAAATGACGTTCGGGCGTGCGGCGATGGCGAGCGCCTTGTCGATCACCTCCAGCGGTGTCACGCAGACGGGGCATCCCGGGCCGTGGATCAGCTCGATCTCCGGCGGGAGGAGCTGGTCGATCCCGTTGCGCAGGATGCTGTGCGTCTGCCCCCCACACACCTCCATGATTGCCCACGGACGCGTGGTGAGCTGCCGAATCTCCCCGGCCAGCCGCTGCGCCAGGGCGCCGTCTCGAAACTCGGTGAGGTACTTCATCAGGCCAGCGAGGGAGGGAGGGGGCACGACTCGGGCGCAGGGTACACTTCGTCAGGCACTTCGCCGAGTTCCTCCTCCAGGATCCCGAGCTCGCGAAAGTGGCGCAGTGTGTCCTGCGCCGACGCCTCGTCGATGCGCGAGATGGCAAAGCCGACATGCACGATGGCATAGTCGCCCACGGTGGCATCCGGCAGGTAGGCCAGGCAGACCTGCTTGTGGATCCCGCCAAAGTCCAGGCGGGCCATGCGGGTGCCGCCTGCCTCGAAAATGTCGACGATACGTCCGGGAACCGCGAGGCACATGGGTTGTCGGGAGCGCGGGGGAAGGGAGGCGAGGTCCGGGAGGAGCTGAGGCGTGTCGTGCGACGAAGGGGTGGCGCTGCCTAACGGCTGATCGCCGTGGCGAGTCCGCGATGCGCGTCCGCACCTGGCGCCCCTGGCGTGGCCGTGGGTACGGCAACGTCCCAGATCACGATGCGATTGTTGCCCGAGTCGGCGATCGCGAGACGGTTGCCGCGAAGCGAGAGTCCGTACGGCCAGCAGAGCGAATCGGGCGCCACCGCGGTCCACCGGTTCTCGCCCGCCGCATCGAAATCCGGCTGGCCGATGACGGCATCAGCCACGCGCTGCACGCCGCGTCGCGGCACCCCGTTCCACAGCAGCACCCGGTTGTTGGCCGTGTCGGCCACCGCCAGGCGATCGTCGCTGGCCGACACGCCATACGGAAAGCGGAGTCGATGTGCCCCCTGTTTGCGATGTGGCAACTCCTCGTTGGACTGAAAGTCAGACTGTCCAAGGCAGAGCGCGGCCGGGCCGTCGATGCTCGGCGACGGGGACCATCCCAGCACGCGATGGTTGCCCGCATCGGCAACCAGAAGCGACCCGGCATCGCCAGCCACCGCGTGCGGCCAGCGGAACGACGCCGCCCCCGGTGAACCGCCGCGATTCTCGTCGGTGTGCCACGCATCGGGCTGACCCAGCACGACGGAGGGTGCCTCGCCGTCCATGGGAAGCGACGGCCAGCCGAGCACGCGCCGGTTACCGGTGTCGGTGATCCAGAACCAGCCGCCCGCCTCGCCGAGGCCATACGGCCAGTACAGCGACTGCGCGTCGGCTGCAGCGCCACGGTTGGGCGCGCACTCGTCGAGGGATCGCTGTCCGATCACGATGGCTGGACGCTCGCCGCTACGCTCGGGGATCCCATCCCAGACGAGCACGCGGTGATGCCATGCATCGGCGACCACGAGATGTCCCTGCACCACGGCAACCGCGGTCGGCAGGTGCAACCCGCCCACCACGCTGGTTCCCCCGGCGGCCGCCCCTTCGCTGCTGAAGTCCGGCTGACCAAGGACGACATCGGCGGGGGTACCGTTCTCCGCCGGAATGCCGTGCCAGATGAGCAGGCGATGGTTGCCGCTGTCGGCAGCGACCAGCACGTCGTCCCCCAGCCAGACGCCGCGGGGTGCGTACAGCTGCGACGCCGTCGGCGTCCCCGACGGCAGGGCGAGCCCGAACGGAGACTCGGCGCCCAGTCGCAGCATCGGTCGCATCGGCGTCGCCCCTCGTCAGGCGGGGCGCACGTGCACGACACCTCCCTCCACCCGCAGCGGCACCTGCTCCAGCTGGGCCTGGGGGGCGGTGAGGCATTCACCCGTCAGGCAGTCGAACCGGAAGCCGTGCCACGGACAGGTGAGGGTGCGCGTCTCCGGGTCCACACGGCCACCATCGATGGGGAGTCCCAGGTGCGCGCAGGCGTTACGAAAGGCCTGTACATGCTCGCCCAATCTGATGAGTACCAGGCTCTTGCCGTCGGTCAACTCCATGCGCATCGGCGTGGCCTCCCCCAGCGAGGCGAGCAGCGGCCCCGCCACCCATCCCGCGTCGCGCCCAGCGCGCGACAGCGAGACGAGGGGGATGACCTCTGGTGTGGGATCGTTTGGTACCACCTCGATGCGTGTGATCTCGGGCACCTGTTCCCGGAGCGCCTCCTCCACCCCGTTGCGCAGCGTCACTGCCGACATGGAGCAGCCGTTGCACGCGCCGGAGAGCCGCACGAAGACCGTCTCGTCGCGCACGTCAACGAGTTCCACGTCACCACCGTGGGACTGCGTGTACGGTCGCACTGTTTCAATGACCTGCGAGACGCGCGTGCGCACATCGGCCCGTACGATGCCGTGCATGGAGAAGAGCGCATACACCGCCGGGTCATCCACCAACTCCATGAGGAGCTCGCGTGCCACCGGGTGCTCCTTCATCGCGCGGACGATGCGCACGAGTCCTGCCTTGTGGAACGCTTCCACCGACTCCTTGAGCGCCAGCGCGCGTTTGCGATGATCGATGGGCATGCCGCGCACGTCGCCGAGTGCCTGCTCCACGGCACGAGCGAGCGTCGCCAACTCGTCAGGCGGGGCGAGGGGTGGGGGAGAGGCTTCGGCCGTCATGGCTGTCAGTCCGTTACCTGGAAGGCCTGCCGCTGCTCCAGCGCCTCGTCCGCCTTGAGACGGAGGACAGCGCCGAATGTGGCGCGCGCGACACGCCCCAGGTACTGCTCCACCGTCTCACCGGCGCTCGACGCCATGATCGGAACCGGACGCCGTGCCAGCGCCTGCAGGATGAACGTGCTCCCGGCCGCGTTGTCCAGCAGGAAGTCGGAAAAGAGCGCCTGCACGAACTCGTCGAGCCACAGCCCCTCGCTGTTGGCATTCACGCGCAGGCGTTCCAGCGCTGGGACGGGTCCTCCGCATCGCTGCTCCGCGCGATCGACAAACCGCTCGATGGCCGCGTTGAGAAAGAAGTCGAACTGTTGCCGCGCGTGCAGCTCCATCAGGAAGCTCCCGCGGCGCCCGCCGTCGCCGCCATCTGGGCGTTGATGCGTTCAACCTGCTCGAGCAATGCCGCCGCCGAGTCGTCTTCTCCGTGCCAGCTCAGGAGCTTGCGCGCCTCCGTGAGCTTCTCCACCGAGGGGCCGAACATCCCGAGATGTGCCAGCGCGTTGGCCTGGTTGGCAAGCAGTCGCGCGTATCCCACCGGATCCAGCGCCCTGTTCCGCACCTCGAGCAGCGCCTCGTAGGCGTTCACCGCCTCGATGAGGTTCTCCTGCGGGTGCGAGGACGGAAGGTACTGCAGTGCGTTGGCCATGTTCAGCGTCGCGCTGCTCCACTGGTCGGGAAATGCCTCCCGCGTGTAGACCTTGAGCGCCTCGCGAAACGCCTGCACCGCGACCGCCAGCCGGATCTTGTCACCGGCCGAGGTCATGGGCATGGCGATGTAGGCAAGCCCCAGGTTGTTCTGCACCAGGGCGTACGTCTCCGGGCGCCCCTCCAGCGTGATGCCGGCGTGCAACGCCTCCTGGTATGTGTTGATCGCCTCCACCAGCCACTGGCGCGCGCTCCCCGCCGCGTCGTGCAGCGCGAGCGCGAGGCCGAGCAGCAGGTCGCAGCGCAGGTTGGGGAGTCGCGCGCCGTTCGCCAGCTGCACGGCATCGCGCCAGGCGGCCAGTGCATCGGCGCTCGTGCCGGCACCGTCGCCCAGCACCTGCGCCCGCTGGCTCTGCAGCTGCGCCGCCAGGAGCGGGCTGGCCGCGCGTGCGGCTTGCACGCCGTGGGCCAGTTGCACCTGCGCGAGCGCGGACTCGCCACGCTCCAGGTGCCACGCGCCCCACGCGAGTCGGACCACCGCCACCAGCTCCCCCTCATCCTCGCCCTGTCCCTCGAGCGAATCGAGGGTCGCGGCCTGGTCGGTCGCCCCTTGCACGTACGCCGCCGTCTCGGCGAGCGCGCGCAGCGTGGCGTCGTGAGCGCCGCGCGCGAGGGCCAGCGACGCCTCGTCCCCAGAGAGCACGAAGCGATTGTACGCCGCCACGGCGTCGTGTGGCGCCGCTGGCAGGCTGGCGAGCGCTCCTTCGCGGTTTCCCTCCAGCGCCTGCCCAAAGAAGCGCCACGCATCGGGCCACTCGTCAGGCACCGCGCCCAGCATGAGCTGGCGGCGCGTCTCACTCGCGCGCGCGTCGTCGGTGGACGGCAGCAGGAGGAGGCCGGCCGGAAAGGGGAAGATGCCGATGGGCTGCGGGCGAGGGAGCATGCCGATGGGAGGGAGGCGGGGGCTGTGCGACGTTAGAGGGCGAGCGGCGGACGCGGAAGGTCGCGCGAGGCCGCGCCCACGATCCAACGGGCGGCAATTTCGGCGTGACGTCTGGTGGGATAGTCGGCGATGCGATGGCGCACGACATAGTCCGCACGATCCGGGATCATCGTCACTTCCAAGTACACGACCCACCGACCGCGCTCGGGTTCGACGAGGGCGTGTGCCGCCAGCGCCTGATCGGGGAAGGGAAGTGGAACCGGCACCGCAGTGGCATCAGGTGGCCGACACGAGGGCGACGCGAAGCGCGCCCTGGCGTTCGTCCCAGAAGGCTTGGCGCAACCCAAGGATCGGGGCGTCCTCGAGCACTTCGCGCACCAGCACTGCCCGATCACCGGCCGTATTGCGCTGTTTGAGCACCAGCCCTCCCGCGGCGGCCCCGCGCGTGGGCAGCAACCAGAGTTCGCGGTCGCGACGCAGCGCCAGCAGCGTGTCGCCGGGAAAGAAGGTGCGGGCCAGCTCGGCCTTCAGCACCAGGTAGCCATGGCTGGTGAAGAGGACGTCAGGCGACGGCATGCTGTCCACCCAGGGCCTCCGTCGCCGGCGCGTCCCGCAACGAGGACAAGAGACGATCTGCCAGGCGATGCATGGCCGCCTGCACGGGGGAAGACAGCGACTCGCCGACCGAGAGGGACTGCGCCTCGATGAGGTACACGTCGATGCGCGCCGGATACTCGTCCTTGAGCGCCCAGCGCGCGAAGGCCAGCGCGTGATCCCAACGAAAGGCGTGCAGGTTTACGCCGGCCAGGGGCGGCAGGTGCTCCACGTCGGACCCTTGCAGCTGGAAGGTCGCGCCGGGTTCCGACCCGCTGGTGCACGCATCCACCAGGATGACATGCGGCACGCCGCGCATCTGGAACGCGACGTCCATTCCGCCCGTCCCTCCGTCGGCGCAGCGCACCTCCGGCGGGAGCCCACGTTCCCACAGGTGCCGCACCAGGACGGGCCCCACTGCGTCGTCGCCGCGCAGCAGGTTCCCGCACCCGATGATCAGCGTCTTCGTCATCCCTCAACCGGTCTCGCCGATGCGGAAGCGCGAGAGTTCCTTGCCGCTCTTCTCGTCGTAGGCGTG
>CAZVDJ010000174.1:0-7642 GCA_964626245.1 uncultured Gemmatimonadaceae bacterium | reverse complement strand
ATCCCGCACCTGGTCTTTCCGCGGGAGGAGGCGCGGGGGCCCTGGCCCGGCGACGCAGGCGACGACAGCTCCTTGCGGCACCCCACCGATGTCGTCTTCGCCGCCTTCTGGCTCTTGAGCGGCGCCGCTGAGCCCAGCTATCCGCGCTCGCGGTTCGACGACCTGGACCTGGACGGCTCGGTGCTCGTGCGAGATGCCCTGCTCGCGCGCCCCCTGGTTTCGCTCCTGGCCCAGCGGTGGCGAGCGCACCTGCGGCGCGCCGGCTTTGCTCCAGTGCCGTGGCCGTGGGAGGGAGGCGGCGGCTGCGCCTTTGCCCTGTCGTCGGACGTCGACTATCCCGAGCTCATTCGCCCCATCGAGGTGCTGCGCGTCCTGCGCGCGCGCGGCACGCGTGGACTCGGCCTCGCCGCGCGCGTTGCCACGGGCGCGTCGCACTTCTGGACCTTCCGCGAGTGGTTCCCCCTCGCGCGGCGGCTGGGGACGCGCCCCTGCTTCTACTTCATGGCGCGCCAGGGATCGCTCCTGCAGTATGCCCTGGGCACCCCCGACGACTTCTACGACGTGCGAACACCCCGCTTCCAGCGCCTCTTCGCCGAGCTGCGCGATGAAGGCTGCGAGATCGGGCTGCACGCGTCGTTTCATGCCCACCGCAGCGCCGAGGTGCTGCGCCGCGAGGTGCAACGCATCGCCGAGGCGGCGCAGGTGCCCTGCGCCGGCAACCGGCACCACTACTGGCACCTCGATCCCGACGACCCCAACGAGACGCTGCGCCGGCACGCCGAGGCCGGGTTGCGCTATGACTCGTCGCTCGGGCTGGAGTATTATCCCGGATTCCGGCGCGGCATCTGCCACCCGTTTCGCGTCTTCGATCGCTCCACCGGCGCTCCCCTCCCCATCGTGCAGCTCCCCCCGGCGTGGATGGACGATCACTTCGACCGCCGGCTGGCGCGCAACGGCATCGGCGACCCGGATGCCGCGGCCGCCACGCTGGTCGCGGCGGCACGCGAGACGGCCGGGATCGTCGTGGTCGACTATCACTCCCGCGGCATGAACCGCGACTTCTACCCGCGGTACGGCGCATGGCTGGAGCGCTTTGCGGCGCAGCAGCTCGAGGGGAAGGTACGCGGCATGACCCCGCTGGAGATTCACGACGCCTTCATCGCGCGCGAAGGGATCCTGGTCGGCGCCTCGCGCGACGAGACCGCCGAGTCGACGCCACCCCGCATCGGCGCCCACACCTCGCGCACGTCATGACCGACTTCGTGATCGAACGCTATCGCGCCGAGGACTGCGACCAGCTGGGGCGCATGCACCACGAGCTGCTGGGCGATCCCGCGCGCAACGGGCAGTCGCTGGCCACGGTGGGGCCCGAGTTCATGGCCGATGCCTTCTATCGCCTGAGCCTGGACAACCCGCACTTCCATTGCGACGTGGCCCGCATGGACGGGGTGATCGCCGGCTTCCACGTCTTCACCTCCCAGGCCGACTCGCTCACCGGCTTTCTCGTCAGGCGTCATCCCCTGGGGCTCATCGGCGCCGCGCTGCGCAGCATCATGCGCCGCCCGAAGTCGCTGCTGGCGCTGCTCCGCAACCTGCGATACCTGGGTGGGGAGACGCTCCCCTTCCTGGCCGGCGTGAAGGGGTGGTGGATCGTGGCCGGCGTCCCACCGCAGTTTCGATCCCGGGAGTTCGAGGCGCGCATCGGCGGCAGCATCGCCCACATGATGATGGCCCGCATGGAAGCGACCTTTCGCGAGCACGGCGTCGACCGCTGGTACGTCGTCGTCCCGCCCGACAACGTCCCCTCCACCATCTTCGTGCAGCGCTGCGGCGCCAGGCACAAGGGAACCGCGTTCGCGCAGGGGAAGGAGATGCGCTACTACGTCAAGGAGATGGCGCTGGTCGCGAGGGTCACGACGCCCGTGTCGGCGCCGCCCGCCATCAACACGTGACCTCGGCGCCCGAAGGCGGCCCGCTGGCAACGCGCGCCTCCGGCGACGGTCGCGGCGAGCACCCGCGCGAGCGGTACTGGCGCGTGTTGCTCGGCGTCGCGCCGCGCCTCCTCTCGCTGCTGGATCGGGAGGAGCGCTCGCCCACGCGGGGCTCCTTCGACCGCGTGAACTGGGCGTGGAAGTTCCGCGACTTTCCGCTGACCATGTGGCAGGCGTCCATGATGCCGCTGGCCACGCTCTGGCGCACGCCGCACCCGCGCAACCCGTATCACCGGCAGCCGCAACTTGCCGCCTGGCTCGCCGCCGCACTGGCGCACACCATCGATCGGCAGCACCGCAACGGCGCCTTCGATTCCTTCACGCCGTACTCGCAGGACCATGGCGTGACGCTGGCGATGGTGCTCACGCTCTGCACCACGGCCGAGCTCCTGGACGATGCGCTGCCGCCCGCGCTCGGCGAGCGCACGCGCGGGGCCGTGCAACGGGCGTGCGCCTTTGCCGCGGCCTCGGACGAGGACTACGCGTTCATCAACAACCACCAGGCGGCCTTTGCGCTCGCGTATGTCCGCGCGGCGCGCCTCACCGGCGACGACACGCTGCGCACTCGCGCCGACGAGGTCATCGACCGCATCCTGGCGCGCCAGTCGCCGGATGGGTGGTTCGAGGAATACGGCGGCCCCGATCCGGGCTACGAGACCTTCGGCCTGACTTACCTCGCGCTGGCGAGCCAGGAACACGAGCGCCCTGATCTCGTCCGCGCCCTGGCCCGCAGCGTCCAGTTCCTGTCGCACTGCGTGCACCCGGACGGCTCCATCGGTGGCAGCTATGGAAGCCGCAACACGGGGCAGTACGCCCCCGGCGGGGTCGAACTCCTTGCCGCGCGCGATCCCATGGCGGGGGCCATCGCGGACTTCGTGGGCGAAAGGCTCGAGCGCGGCAACGTCGTCACCCCGGTCAGCTGCGACGACGACAACCTTCCCCTCCTCACGTGGAGCTACGCCGTCGCCGCGACCTGTACTCAGGACCGGCCGACGACGCGTCCTTCCCTCCCCTGCGAGCGCGACGACGTGTTGAGGCGCTTCGACGGTTCCCGGATCGTCGTTGCGGGCACGCAACGCTACTACGCCGTCACAAACGGCTCCAAGGGGGGGGTGCTCCGGGTCTTCGACCGCGAGCGGGAGCTGTTGTCGTACGAGGACGCGGGCTACGTGGTGCAGGAGGGTGGTCGAGATTGGTCCACCCAGCGGCTCGGCGAGTCGGTCCCGGGCGCGGGCGATTCGGCGGCGGCCCCGGTGGTGGAGGCGCGACTCTCGGCGGTCAATCGCGAGCTGCTCACCCCCCTCAAGTTCTTGGTGCTGCGCATCTTGAACCTCACCGTCTTTCGCTCGGTGCGGCTCGGGGCACTGGTGCGTCGCATGATAATTGCTCGACTGATTACCGGGCGTGACCGGGGGCGCTGGCGGCTGCGGCGGCGGATCGAGTTCCAGGCGGATCGCGTGGTGGTGCGGGATGAGCTGGCGCCGGCCGGCGAGTCGGGTGACGGCGAGCGAGTGCAGGCCGTCTCGCTTGAACGGACCTTGCTTCCCGTGCACATGGGGTCGGCCAAGTACTTTCACGCCAACGAACTGGCTGAACTTCCGCGCCCCGGGCTGGACGGCTGGGTGGCCACGCTCAATGCGGGGGCGCCGGCCGGGCTCACGCAGGTGATCGGATTTGTCGATGGCGCGGTGACGTACCGGCACGAGGCCGGTGTGGCGCCGCACGAGGACTCGATGGACACGAAGGAGCGCTCGACCGCATGATCTACGTCGTCCTGCCGGCCTACAACGAAGAGGACGCGCTGGAGCCGCTGTGCGAGAAGATCGCGCAGACGATGCAGGAGCTCGACGCCGACTACCAGATCGTGGTGGGCGACGACGGCAGCCGCGATCGCACCCCCGAGATCCTTCGGGAGCTGGTGCATCGCTACCCCATGCATGTCATCACGCACGTGCGCAACCGCGGGCTGGGCGAGACCATCCGCGACTGCTTCGAGTACGTGGCCGACACGGGGACCCGGCACGACATCCTGGTCCGCATGGACTGCGACGACACGCACGAGCCACGCTACATCATCCCGATGGTGGAGAAGCTCAAGGCGGGCTACGAGGTGGTCATCGCGTCTCGTTATGCGCCGGGGGGCGACCAGATCGGCGTGGACCTGTACCGGCGCACCATCAGCCGCTGCGCCAACCTGCTCATGAAGACGTGCTTCCCGATGAAGGACGTCTGGGAGTACACGAGCGGCTACCGCGGGTACCGGGTGGCGTGGCTCAAGGATGCCATCGCGATGTATGGCAACCGCTTCGTCGACCTCAAGGGGATGGGCTTCACCGGCACGGTGGAGAAGATCATCAAGGCCAAGCAGATGGGGGCGCGCGTGGGCGAGGTGGGCTTCGTGCTGCGTTACGACCAGAAGCTCAGCCAGAGCAAGGTGGTCACGAGCCTCACGACGCTCGGCTACCTGGTGCTGATCGCCAAGTACATCTACCCGTGGGGCGACCTGGGGACGCAGTGGCAGCAGCAGGCCCGCGAGCGGCAGCGGCGGGCCTACGGCCCGGACGGCCGCCCGGTGGAAACCCTCGAGCTCAAGCGCGAATGTGCGGCATTGCCGGAATAGTCTCGCGCGATCGCGCGCTCGCCCCTGACACCGAAGCGTTAGGCACCATGCTCGAGGTCCTGGCCCATCGTGGCCCGGACGGCGAGGGCGTGCACGTGGACGGCCCCGCGGCGCTGGGGCACAAGCGCCTGGCGATCATCGACCTCGAGGCGGGGCGGCAGCCCATGTGCAACGAGGACGGCTCGATCTGGATCACCTTCAACGGCGAGATCTACAACTACGTGGAGCTGCGCCGGGAGCTGGCGCGCCACCACCAGTTCCGCACGCAGAGCGACACCGAGGTCATCCTGCACCTCTACGAGGAGCTGGGCGAACGGTGCCTGGAGCGGCTGAACGGGATGTTCGCCTTCGCCATCTGGGACAGCCGGCAGCAACGGCTCTTCGCGGCGCGCGACCGCATCGGGATCAAGCCGTTCTACTGGACGCTCACCGACCGCGCGCTCGTCTTCGCCAGCGAGCCCAAGGCGATCCTCGCCACCGGGCTCGTCGACGCCGAACCGGATGCGCACGGGCTGGAGGAATACCTCACCTTCCAGTTCTGCCTGGGGGAGCGCACCCTCTTCCGCGACATCCGCAAGCTGGAGCCGGGGCACTACCTCACCTACCGCCCGGGGCGTGACCGGGCGCCGGCCGACGTCTGCTACTGGGACTACAACTACGAGCTCGACTTCCACCACACCGAGGAGTACTACCGCGAGCAGCTGGTGAGCATCCTGAACGATGCCGTCCGCTTGCAGCTGCGGAGCGACGTCCCGGTGGGAGCGCACTGCTCGGGCGGCATCGATTCGTCCACCGTCGTCTCGCTCGCCGCCAAGCACTACCCGCACACCTTCAAGACCTTCACGGGCGCCTTCCGCGAGGGGCCGCAGTACGACGAGTCGCGCTACGCGCGCGCGGTCGCCGAGAACGTGCGCGCCGAGTACCACGAGGTGTGGCCCTCGGCGCGCGAGTTCGCCGACACGCTCCCGTGGCTCATCTACATGATGGACGAGCCGGCGGCCGGTCCCGGGCTCTTCCCGCAGTGGGCGGTGTCGAAGCTCGCCCGCGACCACGTGAAGGTGGTGCTGGGCGGCCAGGGGGGCGACGAGCTGTTCGGCGGCTATGCGCGCTACCTCGTCGCCTACCTCGAGCAGGCCATGAAGGGGGCGATCTACGGGACGGGGAGCGACCCGCGCTACGTGGTGTCGTGGGACTCCATCGAGCCTTCGTTAGGCATGCTCAAGCAGTACCGCCCCATGCTGCAGTCGTTCTTCCGGGACGGGATGTTCGAGGAGATGGACCGGCGCTACTTCCGCCTGGTCTCCCGCATCGAGGACGCCGACACGCTCATCAGCAGCGACGTGTGGACGCCGACCTCGCGCGACCGGATGTTCGAGGCGTTCGCGCAGATCTTCAACAACCCGTCCACCAAGTCGTACTTCAACAAGATGACCAACTTCGACCTCAAGACGCTCTTGCCGGCGTTGCTGCAGGTCGAGGATCGCACCAGCATGTCGGTGTCGCTCGAGTCGCGCGTCCCGCTGCTCGATCACCGCATTGCCGAGTTGGTCACGCGCATGCCGCCCGCCATGCGGTTCAAGGGCGGCGACTCCAAGCGCATCTTCCGCGAGTCGGTGCAGCCCTTCATCCCCGAGGTCGTCTTCACGCGGCGCGACAAGATGGGCTTCCCCGTCCCGCTCACCGAGTGGCTGCGCGGCCCCATCCGCGACTTCGTGGGCGACACCTTGCTCAGCGACCGCGCCCGCCAGCGCGGCATCTACCGCATGGACGGCGTGGAGCAGCTGCTCGGGAAGGAAGCGACGTTCGGGCGCCAGCTGTGGGGACTCCTCTCGCTGGAGCTCTGGTATCGCGCCTTCGTGGACGGTGACCGGCTGAAGCCGCGGCGCCAGCGCGCCGCGGTCGCCGTCGCCTCCTGACGGGTCGCCCGATGGCACTGGGCCGGTGGTGGCGCGCGGTCGGGCGGACGCGCTGGCTCCTGCTCGCGATCGCGTTCCTGGCCTACACGCCGGGATTCTGGTGGGGGGCGCCGCACGCCACCGCCGCCGATCGCGCCAATGCATGGGGGGTGGACGACGAACCCCCCATGGGGCCGCTCGCCCAGGCGCACGACATCCTGCATCCCAAGGCGGAGCAGAATCCCAACCTGGGATACCCCATGCTCCACCCCTTCATGGTGCTGGGGACCTTCGCGCCGTACATGGGCTACCTGGTGGCCAGCGGCCAGCTGCAATCGCCCACCGTCGAGTTCCCGCATGGCTTCGCCGACCCGGTCGCGGCCCTGCGAACGCTCACGCTGCTGGCGCACTTCCTCTCCGTGCTGCTGGGCGTGGGGGTGGTGCTCTGCGCCTTCGAGGTCGGACGCACGCTGTGGGACGAGGGCTCGGGGGTGGCGGCAGCCGTGGCGGCCGTGCTCGTCTACCCGATGTTCTACTACGCCCGGAACTCCAACGTCGACGTGCCGGTGCTCTTCTTCACCGCGGCGGGATTGTGGGCGTTCGCGGCAATCATCCGGCACGGACTCACCATGCGCCGGGCCCTGGTCTTCGGCAGCGTGGTGGGGCTGGCCGTGGCCACCAAGGAACCCTCGTTCGCCTCCTTCGCCTTCGCACCCGCGGTCATGCTCCTGCTGCCGGATCCTGGCGAGCGCGGGCTTCCGCTGCTGCGTCCCTCCTTCTGGCGACTGGCGCTGGCGGGCGGCGCTGCCTCGCTCCTGGCCTATGCGCTCGCCAGCGGCCTGGTCATCGACCCGCGCCGGTGGATCGCGCACATCGACTTCATCCGCTCGCGCCTGTCCGACCTGGAGGCCAACGGCGTCACCTTCGTCACGTACTATCCGCGGACCTGGGAGGGGCACCGGGACTTTGCCGTGCGCCTGACGACGCTGCTCGCGCACTCGCTGTCGTGGCCGGGTCTCTGCTTCGCCATCGCCTCGGTGGTGGCGGTGGCGTGGCGGCGCCAGCGTGACGCCCTGCTCGCCCTCTCAGCGGTGGGCTACCTGCTCATCCACTTCGACTCGGCGCGCACGTCGATG
>CAZVDJ010000173.1:0-7680 GCA_964626245.1 uncultured Gemmatimonadaceae bacterium | reverse complement strand
CTGTCGGTGCACGGGGCCAAGGTCTACGGACTCAGCGACGTCCCCTACCAGGACCTGCCGTCGCTCACGCGAGAGCACCTGTCGGGGTACCTGCAGGTGGCCAACTTCACCGATGAGGAGGCCGTGGTGCGCCAGGTGGTGGCGTCGGTGGGATCCAACCGCATCGACCGCGTGGCGTGCCTCTGGGAGCCGGGGGTGGTGCTGGCGGCCAAGCTGCGCGAGGCGTTAGGCGCGCCGGGGCAGGGGGTGGAGCAGGCGATCACGTTCCGCAACAAGGACCTGATGAAGCAGGTCATTGCCAAGGCGGGGATCCGCACCGCGCGCCACGCCTCGGCGCGCAGCATCGCCGAGGTGAAGGCGGCCGCGGAAGAGATCGGATTCCCGGTCATCGTGAAGCCCATCGCCGGCGCCGGCTCCATGGACACCTTCCGCGCCGGGTCGATGGCCGAACTCGAGCGGGAGCTCTCCGCCGTCACCAGCTACGACGAGGTGAATGTCGAGGAGTTCATCGAGGGGGAGGAGTACACCTACGACACCATCTGCATCGATGGCACCGTGCAGTACGAGAACGTCTGCTTCTATCGTCCCAACCCGCTGGTGGCGCGCAGCACGGAGTGGATTTCGCCGCAAACGCTGGCGCTGCGTGACCTGACGCCCACGCCGGTGGCCGAAGGGATCGCGATGGGACACGACGTGCTGAAGGCGATGGGCTTCCAGACCGGCTTCACGCACATGGAGTTCTTCTGGACGCCCAAGGGCGAGGCGGTCTTCGGCGAAATCGCCGCGCGTCCCGCCGGGGCGCACACGGTGGACCTGATGAACTACGTGGGCGACATCGACCTGTTCATGGGATACGCGGAGGCGGTGCTCAAGGGGACGTTCTCGCAGTCCACGGAGAGGAAGTACAACGCGTGCAACATCTTCAAGCGCGCCCAGGGGCAGGGAAGCATCACGCGCATCGATGGGCTGCAGCACCTGCTGCAACTATACGGCGAGCACATCGAGCACATCGACCTGCTGCCCGTTGGGGCGGAGCGGCGGAACTGGATACTCACGCTTGTGTCTGACGGGTACGTCGTCGTGCGGCACCCGGAGCTGCAGGCGTGCATGGAGATCTCGGACGCGGTGGGGACGGATCTGCGGCTGTTCGCGAGCTGAGCGGCAACGGCGTTTCACGCGAAGGCGCGAAGGCGCGAAGGATTTCATCGATCGGGAGAAGGAAGGACGCGTGCCGCAAACCTCGTTTGACGCAATCGTCGTGGGCTCGGGCATCTCCGGCGGGTGGGCGGCCAAGGAGCTCACGGAACGCGGGCTGCGCGTGTTGCTGCTGGAGCGGGGCAAGAACGTGGAGCACGTGAAGGATTACGGGAACGCGCGGAAGGGGCCGTGGGAGTATCCGCACCGCGGCGGGCGCACGCAGGAGATGGTGCGGCGCTATCCCGTGCTCAAGCGCGACTTTCCGCTCAACGAGAAGAACCTGGACTGGTGGGCGTCGGACGAGGCGTCACCCTACACCGAGGTCAAGCGCTTCGACTGGTATCGTGGCTACCAGGTGGGAGGGCGCTCGCTCATGTGGGGGCGCTGTTCATTCCGCCTGAGCGACATCGACCTCGAAGCCAATGTGCGCGAAGGGATCGGGACCGACTGGCCCGTGCGCTACGCCGAGCTGGCGCCGTGGTACAGCCACGTGGAGCGCTTCGCGGGAATTGCCGGGTCGGTAGAGGGACTGCCACAGCTCCCCGACGGCGACTTCCAGCCGGCCATGCCGCTCAACTGCGGAGAGCAACTCGTGGCCGATCGGCTGAGGGGAAAGTTCGGCGGCGCGCGACGCCTCATCTCGTCGCGCACGGCCAACCTCACCCAGCCGCTCCCCGGGCGCACGCCGTGCCAGTATCGGGATGCGTGCTGGCTGGGGTGCCCGTACGGCGCCTACTTCAGCACCCAGTCGTCCACCCTTCCGGCGGCGATGGCCACCGGGCGACTGACGCTCAAGCCGTTCGCCATCGCCAGTGAGGTGCTGTACGACCGCGACCGCAAGCGCGCGACCGGAGTTCGGGTGCTCGACGCGGTGACGCGCGAGGTGACCGACTACTCGGCACGCATCGTCTTTCTCTGCGCCTCCACGCTCAATTCCACCTGGCTCCTGCTGCGCTCCGCCACCGACGTCTGGCCCGGGGGGCTGGGATCGAGTTCGGGAGAGCTGGGACACAACCTGATGGACCACCACTTTCGCGTGGGGGCGTCGGGGCGGCTGGAGGGGCTGGAGGACAAGTACACCTTTGGCCGCCGCCCCAACCCGTCGTACATCCCGCGCTATCGCAACCTGGACGGCGACAAGCGCCCGTACCTGCGCGGCTTTGGCTATGAGGCGGGGGCGGGGCGCGATGGCTGGTCGCGTGCCGTTGCGGAGCTGGGCGTGGGAGCCGGGTTCAAGGAGCGCGCGGCGCAGCCGGGCGAGTGGAGCGTGGGCGGGACGGCCTTCGGCGAGATGTTGCCGAACCACGCCAACCGCGTGACGCTCGACGCGGAGCGCACCGACGCATGGGGGCTCCCGGTGCTCAAGATCGACTGTGCCATCGGGGAGAACGAACGGCTCATGCGGCGCGACATGGCCAACGACCTGGCCGAGATGCTGGAAGCCTGCGGGGTGAAGGACGTTCGGCCGTACGACGACGAGTACTTCCCGGGGATGGGGATCCACGAGATGGGGACGGCGCGCATGGGGACGGCGCCGACCAACTCGGTGCTGAACCGGTGGAACCAGGTGTGGGACGCGCCGAATGTCTTCGTGACCGATGGGTCGTGCATGGCCTCGACCGCCTGCCAGAATCCGTCGCTGACGTACATGGCGCTCACGGCCCGGGCGTGTGCGCACGCGGTGGAGGAGCTGAACCGGCGGGCGCTGTAGCTCTTGAGACGGGAGACGGGAGACGGGAGACGGGAGCGGGGAGCCGGCGACGAGGGAGGCGGGCGGGGGGATGTTGGCGCGTCGCGAACTGCCGGTACGGGGCACATATTATCGGCCGGTTTGACGGGATTGGGCCGCGGCGGTCGGGCGCGGCGCTTTCGTCGTCGTTAGGTGTGGCACCGTTTCCAGTTCAAGGAGGATGGCGTGCAAGAGACGCAGTACGATGCGATCGTCGTCGGCTCCGGCATTGCGGGCGGCTGGGCTGCCAAGGAGCTGACCGAGAAGGGACTCCGCGTTCTCCTGCTCGAGCGTGGGCGCAACATCGAGCACATCAAGGACTACGTGAACGCCCGGAAGGGGCCCTGGGAGTACCCGCATCGCGGGCGCCGCACGCAGGTCATGATCGAGCATTACCCGGTGCTCAAGCGGGACTACCCGCTCAACGAGACCAACCTCGACTACTGGGTGAAGGACGAGGAGTCGCCCTACACCGAGGTGCGCCGCTTCGACTGGTACCGCGGCTACCACGTCGGCGGCCGCTCGTTGATGTGGGGACGGCAGAGCTATCGCTTCAGCGACCTGGACTTCGAGGCCAACGCGAAGGAGGGGATCGCGACCGACTGGCCCATTCGCTACGCCGACATCGCGCCCTGGTACGACCACGTGGAGAAGTTCGCGGGCATCTCGGGATCGCTCGAGGGGCTCGCGCAGTTGCCCGACGGCCAGTTCCAGCCGGCCTTCCCGCTCAACTGCGGCGAGGAGCAGGTCGCCGAGCGACTGAAGGGGAAGTTCGACGGGATGCGGCGCCTGATCCCGGGGCGTGTGGCCAACCTCACGCAGCCACTGCCCGGGCGTAACCAGTGCCAGTTCCGCAACGCCTGCTGGCTGGGCTGTCCGTACGGCGGCTACTTCAGCACGCAGTCGTCCACGCTCCCCGCGGCGATGAAGACCGGCAAGCTCACGCTCAAGCCGTGGTCGATCGTCACCGAGGTCGTGTACGACAAGGACGCGAAGCGGGCCAGGGGGGTGCGCGTGATGGATGCGCTCACCAACCAGACCGTCGACTACTCGGCCAAGGTCGTCTTCCTGTGCGCCTCGGCGCTCAACTCCACGTGGCTCCTGATGCGATCGGCCACGGACATCTGGTCGGGCGGCCTGGGATCCAGCTCCGGACAGTTGGGGCTCAACCTCATGGATCACCACTTCCGGCTGGGTGCGGAGGGGGACATCGACGGGCTCGACGACAAGTACTACTACGGCCGGCGTCCCACGGGCTTCTACATCCCGCGCTTCCAGAACATCGGGCGCGACAAGCGGCAGTACCTGCGCGGCTTCGGCTACCAGGGGAGCGCGAGCCGAGAGGGCTGGGATCGCGCCGTGGCCGAGCTGGGCGTGGGGGCCGCCTTCAAGGACATGGCGGCGCAGCCTGGTGGGTGGCGGATCGGCGCCACCGCCTTTGGCGAGATGCTCCCCGATGCCAGCAACAAGGTCACGCTCGACCCCGACAAGAAGGACAAGTGGGGATTGCCGGTGCTCAAGATCGATTGCGCCATCGGTCCCAACGAGGAAAAGATGCGCAAGGACATGACCGCCGACATGGCCGAGATGCTGGAGGCGAGCGGCGTGAAGAACGTGCGCACGTATGACGGGGGCTACTCGCCCGGGATGGGGATCCACGAGATGGGGACGGCGCGCATGGGGACCGACCCGAAGAACTCGGTGCTCAACAAGCACAACCAGGTGTGGGACGCGCCGAACGTCTTCGTGACCGACGGCGCCTGCATGACCTCCGCCGCCTGCGTCAACCCGTCGCTGACCTACATGGCGCTCACGGCGCGCGCGGCCGACTTCGCGGTCGAGGCGCTGAAGAAGCGCGAACTGTAGCCGCACCCCTTCCTCGACTCCGGCGGCTGCAAGGCCGGCGCCGCCACCGACATGAGACCATAGCCGGGACTGCCACGATGCCTGACGAGATGACACCGCAGTTCGTGATCGACCGCCGCGAGGCGATTCGTCGCGTGAGCGCGATGCTGGGCGGGGCTGCCTTGATCGGCGGCACGAGCCTGGTAGCGGCGTGCAGCCGGGAGCCGGCCGTCACCGCCGACTCGGCGACCGCTGCGGCGCCGATGCCCGAGCCGCCGCTCACCATGTTCAACGCCGAGGAGGTGGCCTATCTCGACGAGATCGCCGAGACGATCCTCCCGGCCACCAGCACCCCGGGCGCAAAGGACGCGAAGAGCGGGCGCTTCATCGGCGTGATGGTGCAGGACTGCTACACCAAGGAAGACCAGGCCATCTTCCGCACCGGGATGACCACGCTCAACGACGCCTGCACCAAGGCGCACGGGCACGGCTTCATGCAGGCGACACCCGAGGAGCGGCTGGCGCTGCTGACGGGGATCGACAAGGAGGCGAAGGACTACCAGGACAAGAAGAAGGGCGACGATCCCAATCACTATTTCCGCATGATGAAGGAGCTCACGATGCTCGGCTTCTTCACGTCGGAGGTGGGGATGACGAAGGTGCTGCGATACGCCGAGACGCCGGGGCGTTTCGATCCGTGCGCGCCGTACACGAAGGGCGAGACGATCTGGGCGAATCACGCCTGACCGGCGGTTGCGGGATGGCACGAAGCAAAGGGCGCTCCCGGGTGGGGGCGCCCTTGTGTATTCAGGGTGCGGTGTGCGGAGAAGTGGTGGTGGCGGGAATCGCGGCGATCGAGCCGAGCGAGCGCGGGCTGACTCCTTCGACGTTCAAGACATCCGATGCCTCGACCCCCGCATCGGGCTCCCGACCAGCGCCAACTCTGCCACCTTCAAGCGGGGATCAAGCGGGTCGTGTCCCAGCAGCAGTGCGCGTCCGCCGCTTCACATCAGGGCGCGACCCCAACGCCTCGCAGCGACCTGGCCATCCGCGGAACGCCACGCGACCCGCGTCATCCCAGCACGTGGTCGAGCGACATCATCAGCGCGAACCCCCCGATGAATCCCAGCGTCGCCACGTCGATGTGCCCGCCCCGGTACGTCTCGGGAATCAGTTCTTCGACCACCACGTAGAGCATGGCGCCCGCCGCAAAGGCCAAGGCGTAGGGAAGCAGCGCGCTGACGTGCAGGACGAGCGCGGCACCGAGGGCCGCACCCAACGGTTCCACCAGCGCAGAGGCCTGGCCATACCAGAAGGCACGCCCTCGCGCAAAACCCTCGCGCCGCAGCGGGAGCGAAACGGCCAACCCCTCGGGAAGGTTCTGGAGGCCGATCCCGATGGCGAGCGCGGCGGCCGCTCCGGTCTCGCCGCTCGCGAACGCGACACCGATGGCGAGTCCCTCCGGAATGTTGTGCAGGGTGATGGCGGCCACCAGGAGTGCCGTGCGTTCCCAGGTGACGCTCGGCCCCTCGGCGCTCACGGTGTGTTCAAACTGCGGATGCAGGTGCGGGAGGAGCTTGTCCAGCGCGTACAAGAACGCCGCGCCCGCCACCAGTCCGACGACGGCCGGCCCGATACCACCTCGTTCCAGCGCCGGGATCAGGAGCGACCAGCAGGAGGCGGCGACCATGACGCCTGCGGCGAAGCCGAGCATGCCATCCAGCACGACGCGCTGCACCTGACGGACGAAGAGCACGCCCGCCGCCCCCAGTGCCGTCAGCAGCCACGTCACGGTTCCGGCCAGCATCGCCTGCCCGACTACCGAGAGCGACTCCAGGGGCGCGAGCAGCGGGAGGTCTTGCACGGCGACGTGGCGGCTCGGTCGACGGGGGTGAGGCGCGGAAAGGGTTCCCCTACAGACATGCGGCTGGCGTCGGATACCGCACACCCGTTGCCATCCTGATCATGAACCCGTACCGGCTGGAGGGTCTCATGAACGATTCCCCGACACGGGTGCTACAGCAGGGACTGGTCGCCGGCCTCGTCGGCTACTTCGCTGTGGCGATCGTCTTTGCGGCAGCGAATGTCGTCACCGGTGAGTCTCCCTTCCACACCGCGGCCGTGCTCGGCGCCACGCTATTCTACGGCGCAACCGATCCCGCGGCGGTCAGGGTGCTCCCGGCGTACGTCTTTGCGTTCAACGGGCTGCACCTGATCGCCTTCCTCTTCCTGGGGATCGTGGGCGCCTGGCTCACGAAGCTGGCCACGAAGGGGGCGCAGCTGTGGTACTTCGCGCTCTTCTTCTGGATGTTCGTTGCCACCCACGTCATCGGCGCGGCACAGGTGTTCGCGCTTCCGCTCGAGGGGGCGATATCCGGTGCCGCCGTATGGGGCGCCGGCATCGTGGCGGCGCTGCTGATGGCCGGTTATCTCTATCGGGCCAACCCGGCACTGCGCGTGCGCCAGGCGTGGTAGCGGGCGCGTGAGTGGCGCGGGTCCCGAACCGCGCCCGTCGGGAACTGCGGGCGCGGCGGCCGACGCGCCCGCCACGTCCTGACATGCGCCTCACACGGCTCCGCGACATCCGGCCCGAGCGGCGCCAGTAGCCGGCGCTGTCCCTGGGGTGCTCCGCTTCACCTCCACTCGCCGAGTGTCCGATCCAGGACCTGCAGCAACCATCGGACATCATCGGCGCCAATGGTGAGCGGCGGCCGGATCTTGAGCACGTTGTCCGCCGGCCCCTCGGTGCCGATGAGGATGCGCTCCTCGCGCGATCGGTTCACGACGTGGCTCGCCAGCGCGGTCGCCGGTGCCTTCGACTCCCGGTCACGCACCAGCTCCACCCCCACGAACAGCCCCATCCCGCGCACGTCGCCGATAGCCGCGTGGCGCGCTTGCAGCTCGCGGAG
>CAZVDJ010000172.1:0-7723 GCA_964626245.1 uncultured Gemmatimonadaceae bacterium | reverse complement strand
GGGCGAAACGGAGGAGCGCTTTGGCCCCGAGAACTACGCCATGCGCTATGGCACGGCGGTGCAGGTGTCGGGTGGGCAGGGGGACAACCTGCGCTACCTGCTGTCCGGCCAGGCCGACAACACGGACGGCGTGCTGCCCAACGACAAGGACCGGAAGTACCAGCTGCGGGCCAACCTGGACTTCACGCCGCTCAAGAACATCGCGGTGAACTGGAGCACCGGGTACACCAACAACCTGATCAACCAGACCCCCGCCGGGAACAACGCGCAGGGGGTGACGCTCAACGCCTTCCGGCGCGACCGCAACTACTTCGGCAACGCCAATCCGGACACCATCGCGCGGGTGTTCGAGCAGCGGCTGGCGAGCTACATCGACCGCGCCATCACCGGATTCACCGGGACCTGGACGCCCATCGCACGCTTCTCGTCGCGCTTCACGATCGGCTACGACCGCGCCGCGCTCGAGAACCGCAACCTGCGTCCCTTCGGCTTCCCGGCCGTTCCGTTGGGCGTGATCCAGAACCAGCGCTGGCAGAACACCACGCTCTCCACCGACTGGGTGAACAACTACGAGTTCCAGCTGGGCAACGACCTGCGCATCACGGCCTCGGGCGGCACGCAGTACGTCAACTCGCTCGTGGGCGACGTGGTGGCCTACTCGGAGAACTTCGCCACGCCGTCACCGCCAACCGTTGCGTCTGGCGGCATCAAGCTCGCCGACGAGAACCGCCAGCGCGTGATCACCGGCGGCGCGTTCACGCAGGCGCTGGTGGGCTTCAAGGACAAGTACTTCCTCACCGTGGGCGGCCGAATGGACGGCAACAGCGCCTTCGGCAAGGACTTCGGCTTCCAGTTCTATCCCAAGGTCTCCGGTTCGTGGGTCGTGTCCGACGAGGGGTTCTGGAAGGAGAACCTGGGGACGCTCAAGCTGCGCGCCGCGTACGGGCAGGCCGGCCGCGCGCCGGGCGCCTTTGCCGCCGTGCGCACGTACAGCCAGGTGGGGTGGGGGACGGCGACCGCCGTGCGCCCCAACAACCTCGGCAATCCGGAGTTGGGCCCCGAGCGGACGGATGAGCTCGAGCTGGGCTTCGACCAGAGCATCCTGCAGGGGCGCCTGGGGATCGACTTCACCTACTTCAAGGCCACCACGTCGGACGCGCTCTTCAGCGTGCGTTCCATGCCCTCCAACGGCTTCCTCAACAACACGCTGCAGAACGTGGGGAAGATGGAGAAGTCGGGGATCGAGGCGGCCATCAACGCCACCATCGTCGAGCGGCCGCGCTTCGGCATGAGCGCGGGGCTCAACATCTCCACGAACAACTCCAACGTGATTTCCCTGGGCGGTGCCCCGTCCTTCACGGTGGGGAACTACGGCTGGGTGGTGGAAGGCAAGCCGGCCCCCGTGCTGCGCGGCAAGTTGATTCGCAACCCGGGTGAAGTGGGCGGCGTGCCGGACACCACGTCCAACCACGACTTCGGCCCGGCCCAGCCGACGCACATCATCGGCGGCAACATCAACATCCGCACCTGGCGCAACATCACCATCTCGGCACGCGGCGAGTACCAGGGCGGTGCCTACATCAACGAGGACGCCTCGTACCAGGCGCTCTCGCGCTCGGTGCTCTGGCCCACCTGCTTCGGCGCCTATCCCAAGCTGGCGGCCAACCAGCCGGTGACGGTGCGCGAGCGCCTGACCTGCGTCCCGGCCAACGTGCGGCAGGACATGTTCATCTTCCCGGCCGACTTCTTCAAGATGCGCGACATCACCGTCACCGTGCCGCTGGGACGCCTGGTGCCGGGCACGTCGAGCGCCTCGTGGGTCCTCTCGGCGCAGAACCTCTTCCGCCGCAACTACGGCATGCCGCTCTTCGATCCCGAAATGTCGGGGAACGACGGGTTCAACCCCACGGTGCGCTACATCTCGGAGCACATCCCGGCACCGGCCGTCTTCCTCACCTCCCTCCGCATGTCCTTCTGAGGAGGGCGACCATGACCAACACGACAAATCATCCGATGCAGTCTCGCGTGGTCCGGGCCGGCCTGATGGCGTCGCTGGCGGCGACCCTCGCCGGCTGCACGCTTGATGCCACCAACCCCGGCCCCATCCAGGCCGACCAGCTCGACAATGTCGGTGCACTGTCCGCCCTGGTGAACGGTGCGGGACGTGACATCGCGGAAGCGCTCAACTGGGTGTCGTACACCGGCGGCGCCGTGGCCCGCGAGATTCACCCCGCCGGCTCCACCGCGGCCTTCGGCATCTCGGTGCGCCAGCAGGCGGGCAAGCTGGCCGACGACGACGGCGACACCTGGTGGAACTTCGCGCAGCGCGCGCGATGGACCTCCGAGGATGCGGTGACACGCGCCAAGTCGGTGCTGGGAACCGCAGCCGCCAACAACGTGCAGCATGCGCAGGCGCTCGTCTGGGCCGGCTTTGCCAACCGCCTGCTGGGCGAGAACTTCTGCGAAGGGGTGATCAACGGCGGCGCCCCCGGCCCCAGCTCGGTGTACCTGGAGCGTGCCGAGGCGAACTTCACCGAGGCAATCACGGTGGCCACCGCGGCCAACAACACCGCACTGGTCAACGCGGCGCGCGCCGGGCGTGCGTCGGTGCGACTCCTGCGAAACAACCCCACGGGGGCCGAGGCCGACGCGACAGGCATCGCGAGCACCTTCGTGTACAACATGCCGTACTACCAGACGGAGCTCGACCAGTACAACCGCATCTACTGGGCAAGCGCCAACCAGCCGTATCGCGCCCACACGGTGTGGAACACGGTGTACGAGAACTATCGCAAGACGACGCGCGACTCGCGCGTCCCGTTCGACTCGAGCCTCACGGTGCGCGAGGGCGACGCGGCAGTGGGCAACCTTGGTCGCGTCCGCTGGTACTTCCAGACCAAGTACCCCGACCGCACGTCGGCCATTCGCCTCGTCTCGGGATGGGAGATGCGGCTGGTCGAGGCCGAAGCGAAGCTCATCGCGGGCGACTTCAACGGGGCGATGACGATCATCAATGCCCGCCGCACCGCGGTCGGCGTCCCCGCGTTCACCGCCGCCAATGCCACCGAGGCGTGGGCGCGGCTCAAGCGAGAGCGTGGCATCGAGCTCTGGCTGGAGGGGCGCCGGCTGGGCGACCTGCGTCGCTGGCAGACGCTCAACCGCCCGGGAGCACTCGATCCGCTGGAAGAGCTGCCGGGACGTGACCTCTGCTTCAACACGCCGCTCTCCGAGAAGCAGACGAACGTGAACTACCCGCAGGGCTGAGCGGCACACCACGCCGGCTCTCGTCAGGCAGCGATGCGGCATCCCGACCTGGTCGGGGTGCCGCATCGCCGTCTTGCGGTCATCGCGGCCAGGGACAATGGACCGGGTCGCGTCTGTCGGAGCCGGGTGAGATATTCGCGGGCCAGCGGCACAGCGCCCCGAACGGTGCGGTGGATGGGAGGGTGGATGGGGCGGGGGAGAGACGAGGAGGGCGATGCGGGATCAGCGTGACGGAGACGACGAGGCGTGGGACGACCTCTCGCGTGCGGAAATGCCGCGCGGCGAGTTCCTGCGTGACGCGGCGAACGGACACTCGGGGGCGGACGACGGGGAGGCGGACGAGGCGTCGCTGCTGGACGCCATCCTGCGCCGTCCGCTCCCTCGATCGGATGCCAAGGTGCAACGCTGGAT
This sequence comes from uncultured Gemmatimonadaceae bacterium, assembly GCA_964626245.1. Lineage (GTDB taxonomy): Bacteria > Gemmatimonadota > Gemmatimonadetes > Gemmatimonadales > Gemmatimonadaceae > SCN-70-22. The sequence goes on along the minus strand of CAZVDJ010000172.1, from coordinate 4,048 downwards.
CGACCTGCTGGCGGCCCTGCTGGTGCGACGCGCCCCGGCCACGCTCGCGCAGCTGCGGCGCGACGTACCGGCGTACGCGGATCCCGCGCGCCGTGAGGATGCCATGGCGCGCATGTTCGAGCGCGACAAGGATGAGCTGCGCGCCCTGGGCATCGCGATCGAGACGGTCCCGCCCACGGAGGACGGCACCCCTGCGGCCTACCGGTTGCCGAGCCATCGCTACTATCTCCCCTACCTCGCGCTGGCGGCGCGATCGGTCGGGAGCGAGGAACGCCGCGGAACGCCGCCGGGGGTGCCGCGCGCCGGCTACCGCACGCTGGGGACGGTGACCTTTGCCCCGGAAGAGCTGCAGGCCATTGCCGACGCGGTGGACCGGGTGAAGTCGCTGGGTGACCCGGTGCTCTCCGACGAGTGCGAGTGGGGGGCGCGCAAGCTCGCGCTGGAGCTTCCGCTCCCCGACGCGGCCCGCGCCGGGGAGGCGGGGCGCGGCGACGTGGTCCTCCCCGGCGCGCGCCCGGCGGCGGTTACCTTCGAACGCCTCACCAACGCGCTCGCCAGGCGCAAGCGCTGCACCATCAGCTACTACAGCATCAGCCGCGACGCCCTGGGGACACGCGCCGTGGAACCGTACGGGCTCTTCTTCCTGGGCGGGCACTGGTACCTGGCGGCACACGACCCCGCGCTGGGCGACGTGCGCAACTTCCGGCTCAACCGCATCCGCGACGTGCAGGTGAACGACCGCCAGGCGCAAACGGCGGACTACGACGTGCCCCCCACATTCCAGCTGCGCCAGCACGCCGCCGAGCGGCAGCCGTGGGAGCTGGGCGACGGGAGCGAGGTGATGGTGGACGTGGACATAGTGGCCTGGACCGGGGCCACGCGCGCCGCCGCCAAACTGTCTGAAGCTGCCCCGGCCGGCGCCACGCGGCGATCGTACCGCGTGCGGCGGCTCGATGCCTTTGCGCGCTGGCTCCTGGCCTTTGCCGGCGACGTGGTGCCGGTGGCGCCGCCCGCCCTGGTGCGGGCATACGGCCGCATGGTGCGCGAGTCGCTGGAGCGCTACAGCGTCAAGGAAGCGCCAGGCGCGGGGCGTGCCGCGGGAGAGACGACATGAGCGACCGCGCCACGATCCAGCTGCGCCGCATCCTCCTGGCGCTGCCGCACCTGGCCAACGGCGAGGAGCACGAGATCGATCTTCTCGCCGCCCGGGTGGGGTGCGACCGCGCCACGCTGCTTCGCGACCTCACCGCACTCCTCTCGCGCGAGTTCGAACCGGCGGCCTTCGTGGACGGAGTGCAGCTGTACCTCGACGGCACGCGCGTGTCGATGGTCAGCTCCACCTTCCAGCGTCCCATGCGGCTCTCGGCCACGGAGATGGCGGCGATCGACCTGGGGCTCGCCATGCTCGGCGCCGAGCGTGCACCCGACGAACGCCCCGGCATCGAGCGCACCCGTGAGCAGTTGCGCGCCCTGCGCGTGGCGCTTCCCGGCGACGTGGTGGAGGCCGACATCCGCTCGGCCACGCTGGCGGGATACGAGGCGCTGCCGGCATTGCCGGTGTTGCGCGACGCCGCCAACGACCAGCGACTGGTACGCATGCAGTACCAGCGCGCCGACGGCTCGCCGCCCAGTGACCGCGTGGTGCACCCCTACGCGCTGCTCAACGCCGAGGGGTTCTGGTACCTGGCCGGCTACTGCGAGTCGAGCGCAGACGTGCGCATCTTCCGCGTCGACCGAATTCAGCTGGCCGAGGCGCAGGAAGAGCACTTCGAGCGCCCCGCGACGTGGCGCGTGGACGACGTGGTCACCGGCCGTCGCGTGTTGCGCACCGACGCGCCACGACAACTGCGCGTGCGCTACGGCGCGCGCGTTGCCCGCTGGATCGCGGAACGTGAGGGAGCAGTGCCGGCCGCGGACGGCTCGGTGGAGGTGACCTATCCGCTGGCCGATGCCACCTGGGCGGTGCGGCACGTGCTGCAGTACGGTCCGGACGCCGAGGTGCTGGCGCCGGACGACGTGCGTGCCCTGGTGCGTGATCGGCTGCAACGCATGGCACAGCGCATCGACGCCGGCGCCGGAGCCTGACGCATGCTGCGACTCGTCTCGCTCTGCCCCTCGCATACCGAGCTGCTGCACGACCTTGGCGCTGGCGACGAGGTGGTGGGGCGCACCAGGTTCTGCGTGCACCCCCGGCCGTGGGTCGACGGCATCGAGTCGGTGGGTGGGACGAAGAACCCCAAGATCGGCCGCATCGTGGCACTGGCCCCCGACCTCGTCCTGATGAACGAGGAGGAGAACCGCGCCGACGATGCCGACGCGCTGCGCGCCGCCGGCCTGCGCGTACACAGCTCCATGCCGCGCACCGCGCAGGAGACCGCCGCCATGGTCCGCAGCATCGCCGCGGCGATAGGGCGCGACGCAGCGGGCGAGCGCATCGCCGCCGACATCGAGGGGCGTGCGGCCCGGGTTGCGGCATCGGCGCGCACGCTCGCCCCGGTGCGATATGCCTACCTCATCTGGCGCGACCCATGGATGAGCGTGAACGACGACACCTTCATCGCGGCGCTGCTCTCCCTCGCCGGCGGCCACAACGTCTTCGGAAGTGCCGGCGACCGGTATCCGGCCGTCTCGGCGGCGGCGCTGCGCGACGCGGCGCCCGACGTGGTCCTGCTATCGAGCGAGCCGTTCCCGTTCCAGGAGAAGCACGCGGACGAGCTGGCCGAACTCACCGGGCTGCCGCGCGACCGCTTTCTGCTCGCAGACGGCGAGCTGCTCTCGTGGCACGGCTCGCGCACCCCCGCCGGGATAGACTACGCGGAACAGCTGCTCGTGCGGGCGCGCGCGGCGCGGGGATGACGGCGCGCGCGCCGCGGTGACGACTCCCCGGCTGGCGCTCGGCACGTCACCGCTGGCGCAACGGGGGCGACGGCTGGCACCGCCCAGGGTGCGGTGAACGGTGGCGCACCTCAGAATGCAGGCACCCCCGGACGCCCCCACTTCCTGCCCTTCCCCTTCACGTTCCGCCGCATGTCACACCGCGCTTCCGTGCGTGCCGTCCTGGCCACGGCGCTCCTCGCCGTTGTCGTCCCCGCGTGCGCCGCACCCACGATGGCAGGCGCGCAAGGGGCGTCGCCGGCGCGGGGCATCGTCGTGCAACGCCTCCGGGCGCATGTGCACGTGGCCGCTGGCTACGAGAACGGCAATGTGCTCATCGTCGCCACCGACAGCGGGACCCTCCTGGTCGATGCCCAGAGTGCGGCGCGCGTCGCCGCGCTGGATAGCGCGCTCACGCGACTCCGGGTGCCCCGGGTGCGGGCGGTGGTCAACACGCACTATCACGGCGACCACACCGAGGGCAACGCCAGCTTTCGCGCGTTGGGGGCGCGGGTCTACGCCCAGGCAGCGGTGCGCGTCCAGGCCGCCAAGGACACCATCATCCCCGAGTGGGACAACTGGCATCGCACGCCGCTCGCGTCCGCCGCGCTTCCCACGCACGACGTGCGCGACTCGCTCGTCCTGTCACTCGGTGGCGAACGTGTCGTGCTGCTGCACGCGCCGCGCGCGCACACGGACGGCGACCTCATGGTCTGGCTCCCGCGTGCCAACGTCCTGCACATCGGCGACATCCTGGAGGTGGGGGCGCCCCCGTTCATCGACTGGTGGGCCGGGGGAACGCTGAACGGCATGGTGGCGGCGATCGATCGCATGCTGCCGCTGGTGAACGACTCGACCGCGATCGTCCCGGGGCATGGGGCCGTCTCCACGCGCAGCGACCTGCGCCGCTACCGCGAGATGCTGGTCACGGTGGACCAGCGCGTCCGCGCCGCGGTGGCGCGCGGCGACAGCGCCGCGGTGGTGCTGGCGGCGCGCCCGGCGCGCGAGTGGGAGACGTCGTTAGGTGGCGAGCGGCGCGCGGGGCACTTCGTCCGGCTGGTGCTGTACGGGGCGATGCGCGACCGGGCGCGCGTTCCCGCGAGCGACCAGCCGCGATAGCCCGCGCCGACCAGCCGCGCGTTCCCGTGCGCGGTCAGCGACGGAGCAGGTAGCT
>CAZVDJ010000171.1:0-7767 GCA_964626245.1 uncultured Gemmatimonadaceae bacterium | reverse complement strand
CCCGCCATCCCCAAAGAAGCCCAGCATCTTGCTGTTGGACGGCCCCATCGTCGACGGGCCGTCCTGCCGGTTGCCGTACAGGTTGTAGGGGACGCGGTCGTCGACGGCCACGTGGTACATCTGGGCGATGGGCAACTGGATGCGGCGCCAGCTCTGCCCGCGATTCTCGGTGATCGAGATCCCGCCGTCATGGCTCACGATCATGCGCTGCGCGTTGGTGCCGTCGATCCAGATGTCGTGATGGTCGCCGCCGGGCGTCGCGGAGAAGGGTGGGTCGATGATCGTGCGCCCGCCGTCCACCGTCTTCGCCCAGTTGGCCGTGAGGAAGTAGGCCTCATCGGGGTTGTCGGGCATGGCGGCCATGCGGTTGTAGTAGTGCGTACGCCCCGCCACCTGCTGGTCGTAACTCACCACCTGCCAGTTGGTGCCGCCGTCGTCGGAGCGCCACAACCGCCCGCGCGACGTCTCGCGGACGTTCACGGCTGGCAGCCCGTCGCCCGCCTCGATCAGCGCGTAGATCCGGTTCGAGTTGGCCTTTGACATGGCCAGCCCGATCTTGCCGACGTGCGTGGCCGGGAGGCCGTTCCCCGCCAGTCGCTTCCACGTGGTGCCACCATCGCGTGACATCCAGATGCCGCTCCCGGCGCCGCCTGAGAGCCGTCCCCACGTGTGCATCTCCAGCTGCCACATTCCCGCGAAGAGGATGCGCGGATTGTTGGGGTCCATGACCAGGTCCGACGCCCCGGTGCTGTCGTTGACGAAGAGCACCTTCTCCCACGTCTTCCCGCCATCCATCGAGCGGAAGATCCCCCGCTCCGGCTGCGGCCCGTAGGCGTGACCTAACGCGGCCATGTAGACGACGTCGGGATTGGTGGGGTGGATCACGATGCGCGAGATCCGCCCCGTCTGCTCCAGCCCCATCTTCGTCCAGCTCTTGCCGGCATCGGTCGACTTGAACACCCCCCATCCCACCGAGATGTTCGAGCGAATGAACGGCTCGCCGGTGCCCACCCACACCACGTTGGGATCGGACGGCGCCGTGGCCACCGAGCCAATCGACGACACCGGTTGGTCATCGAAGATCGGGCGCCACGTGTTCCCTCCGTCGGCCGTCTTCCAGAGTCCACCCGACGCCGCACCGGCATAGTAGGTGGCGCGATCACCCTCGACCCCCGCCACCGAGGTGACGCGGTTGCCTTCCGGCCCCACGTGACGCCAGCGCAGGCCCGCGTACCAGGCCGAGTCGACACCGGCAGCTGCGGTGGCCGCTGCTGCAGGCGCGGGACGCCGCTGCGCATCGAGGGAGGACGCCGCGGTGGTGAGCGCGGCGAGGGCGATGGTAACGAAGCGCATGACGCGAGGGCTCGTGCTGGGGTGAATGCAGATTCTCGCGCCGACCGGGGCCGGCCGCCAGTCAGCGGTGCCCCCAACGACACGCCCCCCCCACATGCCGGTCGGCCAGGCTCCGGTCGCCCGGGCTCGGGTGGGCACCGGCGGTCGACGGCGCCGCGCGACCCGTCCACCAGCATGACCATCGCGATGGTCAGCGCCTTCGATCCCCGGCAGGATGTCGGCGATCGCGCCCGCGCTCGAACAGCGCCGTCGCGTGTCCGGGCGTCCGCACCTGACGGGAACGGCTGCCGTCGTCGACGGTCCGTTGGACCGGCAGCTGCATCTCCTGACACCGGGGTCGCCTGGTGAATCGGTCAACACCCGGGCTCCATGGCTCGATGGCTCGATGAAGTGGACGCGCGGTGGTGACTCGGACGAAGGGAGCCCGGGTGGAGCGGCCAATCGTCGCCGCGAGTTCCCTCTTGCGTGCCGGGCGAGCGCACCATAACGTACAACCACATGGTTGTACGTCCTCCGCTCACCGACGCCGAGCTCGACCGGCTCTTTCGCGCACTCGCCGACGCCACCCGGCGCGACATCGTCGCGCGCCTGTTCGCGGATGAACCAGCCTCCGTCTCCGCGCTCGCCGCCCGCTACGACATGTCGTTCGCCGCGGTGCAGAAGCACGTCGCGGTGCTCGAGGAGGCCGGACTCGTGAGCAAGCACCCGCAGGGACGTGAACGCATCGTGCGCGGCAACCCGGAGCGACTCGCGCAGGCGCGCGCACTGCTGGTGCAACTGGAGCAGCTCTGGATTTCACGCTTTAGCCAGCTCGACGCCATCCTCGCCGAACCCCCTCGCCCCAAGGAATAGCCATGCCGATCACCCAGGTCTCCTCGAACGCGCAGGACCTCACCCTCACCGTCATCGCCGACTATCCCGTGCCGGTGGAGCGCCTGTGGGATGCGTACGCCGACCCCCGCCAGCTGGAACGCTTCTGGGGACCCGAACAATGGCCCGCGACCTTCACGCGCCACGACATGGCAGTGGGCGGGCAGTCGCACTACTACATGACGGGGCCTGACGGAACGGCGTCGCGCGGTTGGTGGCGGTTCCTGGCCATCGAGCCGCACCGCCGGATCGAGGTGGAGGACGGCTTCGCCGACGAGTCGGGCGCCCCTAACGCCCACATGCCGAGCATGCGCATGGTCTTCAACTTCGAAGCGACGGCGTCGGGCTCGCGCTTCACGAGCGTGACCACCTTCCCCAGCCTCGAGGCCATGGAGCAGCTGGTGCAGATGGGGATGATGGAGGGGCTGCAGTCGGCGATGGGACAGCTCGACGCGGTGCTGGCCGACCTGGCGTCATTCGCGGCCAGTCGAGGCACCGAGTCGCAGCTGCTGAGCGACACGCAGGTGCGCGTGAGCCGAGTGATTCGCGGCAGCGCCGCCCAGGTCTGGCGCGCGCACCACGAGCCGGCGCTGATGCAGCGTTGGCTGCTGGGACCTGACGGGTGGACAATGCCGGTGTGCGAGGTCGCCACGCGCGTCGGCGAGCGCTATCGCTATGAGTGGGAACAGGTCGACGGCACGCAGCGCTTCGGCTTCGAGGGTGAACTGCTGGAAACGGCGGCCCCGTATCGTGCGGTCACGACCGAGCAGATGATCGGGACCGGCGGTCCCTCGGTCCGCAACGAGATGACGCTCACGCCGGTGAAGGAGGGAACGCTGATGAGCATCCTGATCACGTACCCCAGCAAGGAGTTGCGCGACATGATCCTGGGGACCGGAATGACGAAGGGGATGGAAGCGAGCTACGTGCGCCTGGAGCGGGAGGTGCTGGCGGCGTAGCGCCAGGGCGCGCATCGCTCGGGGTTCGTGCGAGGGCCGCACTCGCGCCGAGCGCGGTGTCCGCTCCATCTCCTCGGCGCACCTCTCACCGTCCGCACACCTCGATACGTCCCGAGGGCCCTCGCGCGAGCCGCTCGATTGAGGCATGCTGCGCCGACCCAACCCCGTCGCGCATGCCTCGACTCTCGCGTTCCTGGTCCTCGCCGCAGCTCGCACCGGTGCTCGCGTTCACGCTCGCACTCGCCGTCGCGCGTCCCGACGGCGTGTCAGCGCAGCAACCGGCATCGCAGCCCGCGCGCCCCGCTCCCTGCTCCACTCCCGCGCATCGCCACTTCGACTTCTGGATCGGCGAGTGGAACGTGCAAACCCCGCAGGGGCGGGCGGCGGGCACCAGTCGCATCACCGCGATCCTTGGCGGATGCGCCATTCACGAGGAGTGGGCGGGCACGGGTGGCTCGAATGGCGAATCGTTCAACATCCTCGACCCGCGAACCGGGAAGTGGCACCAGACGTGGGTGGACAACTCGGGATTGCTGGCGCAGTTCGACGGTGGGCTCGACTCGCAGGGCGCGATGATCCTGGAGGGGGCGGGACTCGGGCCCAAGGGCGAGCCCGCGCGTTCGCGCATGACCTTCACCCCGCGCCCCGACGGGACCGTGCGCCAGCTCTGGGAGTTCTCCACCGACAACGGCACCACCTGGCAGACCTCGTTCGACGGCATCTACCGCCGCAAGCCGCAATCGTGACCGCTCCACAGGTGGCTTGACGATCCGCAGCCGCAACGCCGGCGCGCAGCGCAGGCAACGGCGCGGCTACGGATCCTGACACCCTCTCCAGGCTGGCCGACACGCGAACGGCGCCCCGGGGCGCCGTTCGCACACGCACACCACCGCTGCTGGCGTGGCTGCTTCGCCTGCCGTCAGCACTTCTCGATGATCATCGCGAACCCCTGCCCCACCCCGATGCACATGGTGCACAAGGCGTGGTTCTTTCCGGTCCGCTGCAGCTCGCGCGCCGCGGTGAGCACCAGGCGCGCCCCCGACATGCCTAACGGGTGACCGAGGGCGATGGCACCGCCGTTGGGATTCACGCGCGGGTCATCGTCGGCAATGCCCAGCTCCCGCAGCACGGCCAGTCCCTGCGCGGCGAAGGCCTCGTTCAGCTCGATGACGTCCATGGTCTCGAGGCTGAGGCCGGAACGCTCCAGGACCAGTCGCGTGGCCGGCACCGGACCGATCCCCATGATGCGCGGTTCCACGCCGGCCGCGGCCGCGGCGACGATGCGCGCGATGGGGGCGAGTCCTTCCTGCTTCATCGCCGGCTCGGAGGCGATGAGCAATGCGCACGCCCCGTCGTTGATCCCTGACGAGTTGCCCGCCGTGACGCTCCCCTGCCCATCCGTGCGAAAGGCGGGCCTGAGCTTGCCCAGCGCCTCCATCGTCGTGTCGGGACGCGGATGCTCGTCCTGGGTCACCTCCACCGTCGTACCGCGCTTCACGCCGGGGACGCTCACGGCGACGATCTCCTGCGCCAGGCGCCCGGCAACCTGCGCCGCCTGCGCCTTCTGCTGCGACCGCCAGGCGAACGCATCCTGGTCCTCCCGCGAGATCTTCCACGACTCGGCGACGTTCTCGGCGGTTTGTCCCATGGAGTCGACGCCGTACTGCGCCTTCATCGCCGGATTCACGAATCGCCAGCCGATCGACGTGTCGAAGAGCTGCGCGTCGCGGGCGAACGGGGTCGCTCCCTTGCTCATCACGTACGGCGCGCGCGACATGCTCTCCACGCCGCCCGCGATGTAGAAGCCGCCCTCGGCCAGCTTCACCGCGCGCGCGGCGGCGGCCACGGCGCTCATCCCCGAGGCGCAGAGACGGTTCACCGTCTCGCCCGGAACCGTGACCGGGAGTCCGGCCAGCAGCAACGCCATGCGCGCCACGTTCCGGTTGTCCTCCCCCGCCTGGTTGGCGCAGCCAAGGATGACGTCGTCGATCTTCTCCGGCTCCACCTTGCCCACGCGGCGCATCAGCTCGCGGATGGTCAGGGCCGCCAGGTCGTCGGGGCGCACGCTGCTCAGCGCACCGGCAAAGGAGCCGATCGGCGTCCGTACGCCATCGACGATGAAGGCTTCACGCATGTGGTGTCTCGGTGGGTGCGGGAGTCTCGTGAGGCGGCGCGGCACCATCGGCTGTCGAGGCCGCGGCCGGAACGTGGGGACGCGAGGTGCGGTACGCCGTCCCCTTGAACAGCGCCACCACCGCCCCGGCCTGGTTGGTGACGACCACTCGATAGTACCCCAGGCGGTTGGACCTTGCCTCTTCCTCCGCCACGGCGGTCAGCACGTCGCCGGGGTGAATGGCGGCGGGATAGGTGATGGTGTTGTCCACGGCCACCGTCACGCTGCCATGCGTGTTGCACGCAAAGGCGAACGCCGAGTCGGCGAAGGAGAAGACGATCCCGCCGTGGGCCACGCCGAAGCCGTTCACCATCTCGTGGCGAACGGTCATCCGGCAGGTGCAGCGCCGCGGGGCGATGGCCACCACCTCCAGCCCCAGCCAGCGACTGAGCGCATCGGTGGCGAGCATCTGCGCCACCACCTGCTCGGCGAGCTGCTGTGGATCGCTGGAGTGCCCGGTCACGGCGTCCACGTCACGCGGACCGACGGGACGCGGCGCTCACAGGGCGAACCGTTCGCCGTTGCGCACCATGCGACGGAGCAGCGGCGACGGGCGGTAGCGGTCCTCGCCCGTCTCGGCCTGCAGCGCCTCCAGGTGGCCGAGCAGGTGCTCGAGCCCGATCTCGTTCCCCCAGGCGAGCAACCCCTTGGGGTAGTTCACCCCCTTGGTCATCGCCACCTCGATGTCGCCGGCGCTGGCAATCCGCAGGTAGAGCGCGTCGGCGGCCTCGTTGACCAGCATCGCCAGCGTGCGCCGGAGGATCACCGCCCCCTTGGTCTCGTCCTTCACCGGCTCGGGTGGGACGGCGCCGCTCGAATAGTCGTAGAAGCCGCGCCCCGCCTTGCGGCCCAGGAGTCCCGCCTCCACCAGTCGCTTCTGCGTGAGCGAGGGACGGTAGCGCGGGTCGAAGTACATCGACGTCCAGACGCTCTCCGTGACCGTGTAGTTGATGTCGTGGCCGATGAAGTCCATGAGCTCGAACGGCCCCATGCGAAAGCCGCCGATGGTCTTCATCGCCCAGTCGATGGTGGCGAAGTCGGCGACCCCCTCCTCGAGCATGCGCAGCGCCTCGCCGTAGAACGGGCGCGCGATGCGATTCACGATGAAGCCCGGCGTGTCGGCCGCGCGCACCGTCACCTTCCCCCACGAGGCGGCGAGCGCCGCGGCGCGGTCGGCGATGGCCGGGTCGGTGCGCACCCCCGCGATGATCTCCACCAGCGGCATCACCGCGGCGGGGTTGAAGAAGTGCACCCCGACCACGCGCTCGGGCGTGGTGCACCCGGCCCCGATCGCCGCCACCGAGAGCGACGAGGTGTTGGTGGCGAGGATGCACTCCCTGGACAGCACCGCCTCCAGCGCGTGGAAGGTGGCCTGCTTCACGTCGAGCTTCTCGACGATCGCCTCGATCACGAAGCCGCAGTCACGGAAGGGGCGCACGCCGTGGTCGGGCTCCACCAGCTGCAAGCGCTGCAGCGCGTCGCGCCGGGACTCCTCGGACAGCCGCCCCTTCTCCACCTCGCGGGCGAGCGACTTCTCGATCGATTCCTGGGCCTTGAGGACGTTCCGGTAGATCGCATCGGTCAGCAGGACGCGATGGCCGTGCACCAGCGCCACCTGCGCGATCCCCGTCCCCATGGCGCCGGCACCGATGACGCCCACGGCCATTCGTTCGGCGGTCATCGCGCTACTCCCCGCGGAAGACCGGGGGACGCTTCTCGAGGAAGGCGCGGACGCCCTCCACGAAGTCCCGGGTCTGCCCGGCGTGCCGCTGCAGGCGTTCCTCCTCGTCGAGTTGTGCCACCACGTCGTTGGTGACCGACGCGTTCAGCGCCTGCTTGGTGAGGGCGAATCCTCGCGTCGGCATCGCCGCCAGCTGCAGCGCCAGCGCCTCGGCCTCGGGGAGCAGCTGCTCCGGGTCGCACACCTTCCAGATCATCCCCCACGCCGCGGCCTGCTCGGCCGGCACCTTCTCGGCCAGGAACATCAGCGCGGTGGCCCGCGCCGTCCCCACGAGGCGGGGGAGAAAGAAGGTACCGCCACTGTCGGGGATGATCCCCAGCTTGCTGAAGGCCTGGATGAACGACGCGGCGCGCGAGGCGAGCACGATGTCGCACGCAAGGGCGACGTTGGCGCCGGCGCCCGCGGCCACCCCGTTCACCGCGGCGATGACGGGCTTCTCCAGCTGCCGGATGCGGCGCACGATGGGATTCCAGAGCGAGGCGACGACGTTGCCCAGGTCGGGGAGTCCGGCCGGATCATCGAGCGAGACCGAGCCCAGGTCCTGTCCGGCGCAGAAGGCGCGCCCGGCACCCGTGATCAGGACCGCGCGCACGGCGCGGTCGCTCGCCGCGAGGTCTAGCGCCGATTGCATCTGGCGGCCCATCGCCAGGTCGAAGGAGTTGAGGACGTCG
>CAZVDJ010000170.1:0-7798 GCA_964626245.1 uncultured Gemmatimonadaceae bacterium | reverse complement strand
ACCGTGGAGCGCGAGGGCGACGGGTTGCGGCTGGCGGTTCGCGCCGGCGCCCCCGTGCACGGGGTCGCCCCCGCCGCCGACCTCCTCTTCGCCAGCGCGTCGGCGGCGATCGGCGCGGCCTGCGTGGCGGTGGTCCTCACCGGCATGGGGCACGATGGCGCGCAGGGGGCACGCGCCGTGCGCGCGGCCGGCGGCCGCCTGGTCGTGCAGGACGCCGCCACCTCGGTCGTCCACGGCATGCCGCAGGCCGCCCAGCAGGCGGCCGGGGCCGACGCGGTGGCACCACTCCATGCCGTGGCCGATGTCGTGCTGGAACTCCTGGGGCGGCGGTCCGACGCGCCCGCACCCGTGCCGCCCAGGCGCGGATGAGCGGCGGCGTGCCGGGGAATGGCGGAACGACGTCCGCGCGCGCCATGGCGCGTGACGCCGCGCCCGCGGGAATGGTCCTCTCCACGACCATGTCGCCCAACCTCCTGACTGCTCCTTCCCCCCTCGGTGCCTCCAGCGGCGCCGTCGGTGACGCCCCGCCCACGCCGTCCGCGGCGCTGGACGCCGTCGGTGGCGCCCTGCCGCAGCGGTTTCGCGATCGCGTGCGCGCCCGCACGGGTGCCTCGGACGTGCTGGTGGTGCAGGTGGGCGCGGAGCGCTTCGCCTTCGACGTCCGCGCACTCGATGAGGCGATCGATGCCCCGGCGGTGGCGCCGACGCCCGGGACGCGCGTGGCCGGCGTCGCCGGTGTGGTGCGGCTGGGCGAGCGGACGGTTCCGGTCTTCGACGCGGGTGCGCTGCTGGGCATTGCAGCCGGCGAGCGTCGCCAGCTCCTCCTCCTGCGCGCGGGCGACGCGCGTGTCGGTCTCCTGGTCGATGACGTGGACGACGTGGCCGCCCTGCAGTTCTCCGACATCCAGCCTCCGCCGTTCGACGGGGGCGATGACCTGCTGCTCGGCGTGACGTGGGACGGTGAACGGCTCACCGCCATCCTCGATGCGCGCGCGCTGGTGCTCGCCTGCCAGCACCGCCTGCGCCACGGTGACGGTGCATGAGGAGCGGGACGCGACGCCTGGTCACCTTTGGCGTGGGGTCGGCGTGTTACGCCGCCGACATCGCCGCGGTCGAGCGCGTGCTGCGCGTGGAAGGGGTGCAGCCGGTGCCGGGCATGCCGGCATGGATGGAAGGCGTGATCGACTACGCCGGACGCGTGGTCCCGGTGGTGGACCTGCGCCGGCGACTGGCGGGTGCCGGCGTGCCTGACGAGGACGCGGGCGCGCCCGGGCGCCTCCTGGTACTGGCGCGCGGCGGGGAGCTGCTCGCGGCCAGGGTCGATCGCGTGCTCGACGTTCGCGCGGTGGCGACCGACGACGTGGCGCCAGCGCCGGCGATGGTGCAGGAGGTGGCCGGCGACTTCGTCCTCGGGGTCACGCGGCGCGACGGCGCGATGGTCTTCATCATCGACGTGCCGCGCCTCTTCTCGCTCGAGGAACACGACCGCCTGCAGTCGGTGGGCGCCGACCGCGATGCGATGCGACGTCACGACCCGGCCAGCGCATGACCCACTCCCTGCACACCTCGCTTCGTGGCCAGTTCGACGAGCTGTCGGCGTCGCTCGACGCGCCCGACGCCGCCGCGCGCCGGGGGGAGCTCAAGGCCGACATCATCGCCCTGTTCCGCGCGGTGGAGCAGGAGATGTCCGACCTGGCGGCGCTCAAGGAGGAAGTGAAGGGGCTCGTCCAGCGGTGGAAGGCGATCGAGGACGGCGCCGCGAGCGTGACCGCGCCTCCCGCGGCGTCACCGGCGCCCATCGCCGCGCCGCAGCCGGCCGAGGGCCCCACGCGCGCCGACCACCTGAACGCCTCCACCTACCTCGAGAAGGGATGGAGCCTGATGTCGCTGGGCGACCACGCCGGTGCCGAGGCGGCGCTGGCGCGCGCCCTGTCGCTCGCGCCAAACGATCCGCAGGGCGAGTCGCTGCTGGGGTGGGCGCAGATGCTCCAGGAGAAGTACGACGACGCGCTGCTGAACTTCCAGAAGGTGCTCATGCGCCAGCCGCAGAACTCGCTGGCGCGCATCAACGTGGGCTACATCTGCCTCAAGAAGCAGATCTTCGGCGAGGCGATCGAGCACCTGTCCAAGGCGATTCGCCTGGACAACGATCGCAAGGCGACGCTCTACGCGCACTACTACCTGGGACTCCTCTATCTCGAGCGCGAGATGTACGAGGACTCGCAGAACTTCCTGCGCAAGGCGATTGCGCTCGGGCCCAACCTCATCGAGGCGCACTACGAGCTGGGGCGGGCCATCTTCTTCGCCGGCGACCGGGAAGGGGCGCTCGCCGCTTGGCGTGAGGGGGCGCGCGCGAACAAGTTCAACCCATGGGGAAAGCGCTGCGCCGCCATGCTGCAGGAGGTCGAGGCCGGGGGATCACCGCCGCGATCGTAGCCGGCCGGACGTGGCGGGAGCGCGCAGGGTCCTGGTCGCCCTGGACCGCTCGCATGGTCGTGCTCGGGCTCTTCCTCTCGGCGGTGGCCGCGCTCCAGCCCGGCGCGGCTCGCGCACAGGAGACGCCGCGGACCGGCGGACTGCCGGTCGGCGCGGTGATGCGCGAACCCGTGACGCTCACCGGTCAGGCCCTCGTGCTTCGCGCCGGGCGCTTCACCGTGGAAGGGGACCGGCGGGACGAACCGTTGGTCCGGTCGCTGCTGGCCGCGGCGGCCGCCAGCGACAGCTTTCCGGGGCTGCCGCGGCCCAGTACCCCCGTCACGATTCAGGTCGCCCCCGACGACGAGCGCTTCCGGGCCCTTGTGGGGGCCGGGGCTCCCGAGTGGGGCGCGGCCTTCGCCCTGCTGGACGAGGACCGCATCATCATGCAGGGGCGTTCGGCCCCCTCGTCGGCGGGCGACCCGCTGCGCGTCTTGCGGCACGAACTGGCGCACCTGGCGCTGCACGAACGGCTGGGCGCGCTCGCGCCCCGCTGGTTCAGCGAGGGCTACGCCAGTTTTGCCGCGGGTGAGTGGGACCGGGAGCAGGTGATCGCGACCAACGTCGCGCTGGCGTGGCGCGGGGTGCCCACGCTCGATGCGCTGGACGACGGCTTCCACGGCGGGGCGATGCGCGCGGATGCGGCCTATGCACTCGCCCATCGCGCCGTGGCCGAACTCGCGGCGCTCGACCCGAGGGGCGGGCTGACGCTCCTCCTTCGCTACTGGCCCGAGGAGGGGGACTTCGAGCGTGCGTTGCGTCGTGCGTACGGTCTCACGCTGCCGCAGTTCGAGGCGCACTTCCGGATGCAGACGCGCCGGCGATACGGCATGCTCGCGCTGGCGGCCGACGTGACGCTGGCGGCCGCCGTGCTCCTGTTCGTGGCCGGTCCGTTCTACGTCATCCGTCGTCGTCGTGACAAGGCGCGCATGGCAGCGCTGGTCGCGGCCGACGAAGCGGCCGAGCGGCGCGAGCGTGAGAGTGCGCTGGATCAGCTGTTGGGATCGTCGGCACCCACCCCTTCGGAGGGGGTGGAGGAGGGACCACCCGAAGGGCCAACATTGCGGAAGGATTAAGCGTAAGCGCCGCAGAGATATTCGCTTGACACTAGCTGTCGGGCGCCCGTATCCTTCCGGACCTTTATGGCACAATCCAGCCCCTCGCCGCGTTCGCGGCCACTTTTGTTTTGGGGGATTGCGCTCGTCACCATCCTCGCAGGATTCGCGGATCTGTGGAGAGGAGGCGAGACGATCGCACCCATTCTCCTGGTGGTCGGCTACTGCGTCCTGATCCCGATCGCCATCCTCAAGTAGCGTAGGTGCGCACGTCGTTGGCGGGCGAATAGCTCAGTTGGTCAGAGCGCCTGCCTTACACGCAGGATGTCGGGGGTTCGAGTCCCTCTTCGCCCATTCCCGCACGTATCCACTGGACCCTGATTTTCGGGGTGGTGTAGGCAATGTCAAACCCCTTGGAGGACATGAGAGTGACGGCTCGGCAGCGGCACGGTCGCATCGCGGCTTTCCTGGTGGTGCTGGCGACGCTGAGTTCCACCTCGGAGCTCGGAGCCCAGCAGCAGACGTTGCAGCGCGGCCAGACGCCCGGGCCGCGATTCATGGTTCCGGTCCTTCGCAGCAACGAGCGCGCCCTGGGCGCACAACTCGCCGACCAGCTGCGCGAGCGGATGGGCGGCGAGTTCATGATGCGGACGCTCTGGATCATCCCCAAGTCCGACATCGACAACGCGCTCGAGCAGTCCGGGTACTCCAAGACCGAACCGCTCAATTCCAACGACGCGAAGCAGCTGGCCAACCTCATCCGCGCCGTGGAATACGTGGAGGGGACGATCAACAAGACGGCCGCCGGCTTCGAGTTCGAGGGGGCGCTCCTCCTGGTGCGCGGCGAGGGGATGGTGCAGCCCCTCCCCAAGGTGACCGGCGCCAAGGTCGGCGACATTGCCAAGGACGTCTCCAAGGCGATCGACCAGGCCCGCAAGCCGCTGGATGAGGTGGAGAAGTGCACGCTCGCCGCCCGGCAGAGCAAGTGGGCCGAGGCGCTGGAGAACGTGCAGAAGGGACTCAAGGAGTTCCCGAACAGCGTGATGACGCGCGTCTGCATGCTGGAGATCGCCAACGCGCAGAAGTGGGGAGCCGACTCCATCATCAAGTACTCCGAGGACATCATCAGCCTGCACCCGCAGAACCGGCGGGCGCTCGCCCTCGTCTCGGATGCGTACGGCGAGAAGAAGATGGACGAGCAGCAGATCAAGTCGCTCACGACGCTGCTGGCGCTCGACCCCACCAACGCCCGCCTCACCGAGACGGTCGTGAACATCATCGCCGCCAGCGGCAAGCCCGAGGTGGCGCGGCCGATCATCGACGAGGCGGTGAAGCAGAACCCGGGCGATCCGTCGCTCATCCGCCTGCAGTGGCGCATCTACCTGGCGCTGCGCGAGTACAAGCAGGCGACGGCGATCGGCGAGGAAATGGCGCGTGCCGACACGGCCGCCGCCGACACCTCCTTCTTCACCCGCATCGCCTCGGCGTACGTCCTGTCCGGCGACACGGTGAAGGCCGCCGAGGCCGCGGCGCGTGGTACCGCCAAGTTCCCGAGCAATGTCGGGCTCTGGATGCTGCAGGCGCAGCTGTCCCGCCAGGCGGGACAGGCCCCCGTCGCGAAGAACGCGATCCAGAAGGCCATCGCGCTCGATCCGAAGGCCGAGGGCGCCAACATGATGCTGGCGCAGATCTTCGTCGAGGCCAACCAGCTCGACAGCGTCGTTCCGGCGCTCCAGGCGGCGCTCACCGCGGGCGATGACAAGAACACGGTTGCCGGCATGGCGAACACCGTCGCCAACCGCATCCGTCAGTCGTACGCGACCTCCAAGAACCCCGACGAAGCCAAGAAGGGGCTCGCCGTCCTGGATTTCGCCGAGAAGGCGAGCCCGACGCCGCAGACCGCCTTCCTCAAGGGCGTCTTCAACCTCCTCCTCGCGCAGAACCTCCTGCAGGAAGCCAACACGGAGAAGAGCTGCGACAAGACGAAGGAAGTCGGGGGCTACCTCACCGAGGCGCAGATCAACCTCCCCAAGGGGGCGGCCGCCTTCCCCGACCAGGCCAAGACGCTGTTGGAAGGGATGATGCAGATCGCGCAGTACCAGGGGCAGATGGAGAAGGCGTACTGCAAGTAGGGTATCTTCACGCGTCGATGTCGACGCGTCGCGCGGCCCGTCCCCTCGACCGAGTGGACGGGCCGCGTCGTTTTCGCGGACCCCGTGGCGTGCGCGAAGCGCGCGCCGCTCGCCGGCCGCCTCGCCGGTGCGGGTCGCGTTGCCTGACGAGGTGGAGAGATGAGGGGGCCCTCATGCCGCTTGTCTGCTGTCGCGACGTGACGCGAAGCAATGCACGCGATGTGCATAACTGCGTTAGGCACAAGCACTTGACGCCTCGTGCAAGGCACGGGTAGTATGACGCGTCCATCCACTGGCCGCATGACCTGGGAGAGCGCCTACCATGCGCCGGTTCTCGCGCGCGAGGTTGCGGAGTTGTTAGGCGACGCACGGCACGTCCTCGACGGCACCCTGGGCGGCGGCGGGCACGCGCTCGCGCTGCTGGAACGTGGGGCGCAGGTCACCGCGATCGATCGCGATCCCGAGGCGGTGCGGGAGGCCGGCACGCGGCTGTCCGCATGGCTGGCGAAGGGCCAGCTCGTGATCCACCAGTCCAACTACGCGGACCTGGGTGCAGTGCCGGAGCTCGCCGGCGCGCGCTTCGACGCCATCCTCCTCGACCTGGGCGTTTCTTCGCACCAGCTCGACGACGAAAAGCGCGGCTTCACGTTCCGGCCGGGCGCGCTGCTCGACATGCGCATGGGCGAGGATGCCACGCAGTCAGCCGCCGACTTCCTCAACACGGCCCCGGAGGGAGAGCTGGCGTGGGTCTTTCGCGAGTATGGCGACGAGCGCCGGGCGCCGCGCCTGGCGCGGGAGATCGCGCGGCGACGTGGCAACCGCCCGTTTGCCACGAGCGATGACCTGGTGGCGGCGATCCGGGGGGCGTTGGGCCCCACCACCGGGCCGGCCGACTTCGCGCGCCTCTTCCAGGCGGTACGCATCGCGATCAATCACGAGCTGTCGGGGCTGGAGCGCGGCCTTCCCTTGTTGCGCGACCACCTGGTGCCGGGCGGGACGCTCGCGGTCATTGCCTATCACTCGGGTGAGGATCGCCTCGTGAAGCACGCCTTCCGGGAGTGGAGCACTGCCTGTACCTGTCCGCCGCGCCAACCGGTCTGCACCTGCGGTGGCGTGGCGCGAGGCACGCTCGTCACTCGGCGCGCCATCACCGCCAGCGACGACGAGGTCGCGGCCAACCCTCGCGCGCGCAGTGCGCGCCTCCGCGCATGGCGAAGCGCCGCGGCGTAGCGCGCCGCGGGCGCGTGCAGGTGGCGATGGCGCTCGGCGCGTTCGTCATCGTCATGACCGGCGTTGTCTGGCGCCGGACGGTGGGGTACGGCAAGGCGCTGGAGATGAAGCAGCTCGAGACCGAGGCGAAGGAGCTGGAAGCGGAGCGGGCCAAGCTCGTGGCCGAGATCCGGAGTGCGATGAGCGTGGGTCGCCTGGGGCCGGTGGTGGCACGCCGCCTGGGGATGACGTACGCGGCCGATTCGCAGATCATCCGGCTTCCCATGCCGGCGCCACGCGCACAGGACTGACCCATGGCCCTGCCGCGGCACGCCGTCATCCATGGGGCGCTGGTCCTCTTCGTCGTCGCGCTGGTGGCGCGTGCGGCGCAGGTGCAGCTGCTGGAGCACGAGCAGTGGGCGCAGCGTGCGGTCTCGCAGCACACCGCCGAGGCGTCGCTCCCCGCCCCCCGCGGCGAGATCGAGGATGCCACCGGCACGACGCTGGGGCGCAGCCGGGAGTTGGTCTCGCTGAGCTTCGCGCTCGACGTGATGAAGGACCGCCGGGCGCTCTACCGCTCGCTCCTCAAGCTCGGCGTCCCGGCGGCCCGCGCCCGCCCCGTGCTCGACCGCAAGCGCAAGTGGTACGACCTGCGCGAGCGCTTCCAGCCGTCCACGGTCGCCGCGCTGCTCAAGGTGCCCGGCGTGCGGTCACGCGCGGCGGGCGACCGGGTGTACGTGCAGTCGGAGGGGACGCGCCAGCTCCTGGGGCGCTTCGACGCCGAGGGGCGCACCACCGAGGGAATCGAGTTGCAGCTGGACTCGCTGCTGCGCGGCGAGCCCGGCCGGGCGCGCACGCTCAAGGCGGCCAACGGACAATGCGCTTAGATGATCACTCTAGATTTATCAATCAATTACGCAAAAAATT
>CAZVDJ010000169.1:0-7823 GCA_964626245.1 uncultured Gemmatimonadaceae bacterium | reverse complement strand
TCTCCCGACCTAATCATGCCCCCCCACATACTGCACGATCATCCGCTCCCACACCGGCCAGTCGTGGGCAAAGCCCTCCCATTCGCGTAACGCGTTGCCGATGCCCTGGCGCCAGAGGATCCCGGAGAAGTCCTGGTTCTGCTGGTAGTGCGGGTCGCCCTTGCCGATGGCGATGATGATGTCCTGGCGGCGCAGCGCGTCCAGGCGCCACCGCTCCCACTCGTTGGGGATGAACTCGAACGGGTTGCAGGCGTAGACATTCCCGTCGCTGTACTCGCGCGTCATCCCGCGAATGTCGTAGGTCCCGCTCATCCCGATGATGCGGTGCACGCGCGTGGGATGGCGCAGCCCGAACGACATGGCATGGAAGGCGCCGAAGCTGGCCCCGGTCGCGATCACGAACGGGTTCCCGTTCACGTGGTGCGTGAAGGGGAGGAGCTCGTCGGTGAGGTAGCGGTCGAACTGCAGGTGGCGCCACGCCCGCTCGCCGGGATGGATCGCCTTGTTGTACCACGAGGCATCGTGGTTGGTGTCCAGGCACCACAGCTGCAACCACCCGCGCGCGATGTGCTCGCGGAGCACGTCGGGCATGAAGCGGTTGGGCCACTCGTTGTGGTCGCCCATGGTGGTGGGAAAGGCCAGCAGGCGCGCCCCGCCGTGCCCGAACCATCGCACGTGCATGTGCCGCCCCACCGAGGGCGAGTACCAGACATGGTGCTGACCCGGAACGCGCGTGCTCATCCCGCGCCCTCGCGCCCCGGCGCACCCTCGCGCGTCGCGGCGTCGTCCTCGGGCCAGTGGTCGTGCAGCGTGTGCTCGTGCGCGTGGTGCCCCGCCGCGTGGAACGCCTCCTCGAGCAGGAACGGAAGGGCGTGGCGCATCCGGCGCCCCCAGGATTCCTCGTTGTGCATTCCGTGCTCGTCTTCCACCCACGACAGCGTCTCTCCCATCGCGTATCCCTTCTCCAGCAGCAGATCGCGCATCAGGCGCGCATTGGTGAGCGTCCCCTCGCCCTCGCGGGTTCCCACATCGAGGTAGACACGCCCCCCCACGTGCGGGGCCGCGCGAACATACGGGAAGATCGCCCGCTGCGCGAACCAGAGCGCCGGTGACATCACCCCTGCAAAGCCGAAGGCGTGCGGCTGCCGGAAGAAGGCGTACAGCGAGATGAGCCCCCCCATCGACGACCCCACGATCCCCGTCCCCTCGCGTCCGGCCAACGTGCGATAGCGCGCGTCGATCATCGGCTTCACCGTGTGGAGGATGAAGTCGACATAGGCATCGCCGGCGCCGCCCCCCGCCTGCACGTCCTCGAACGGCGAGTACTCGCGTAGCCGGTCCACCCCCATGTTCGGGAGCCCCACCACGATCGCCCGCCGCCCGCGCCGGTGCGCCTTGGCCAGCGCGGTGTCCACCCCCCACTCGCCGGCAAACGACGTGGCCGGATCAAAAAGGTTCTGCCCGTCGTGCATGTAGATGACGGGGTACGGCACGTCGGTATGGTGATAGTGGCTGGGGAGATAGACCAGCACCTCGCGACGATTCCCCAGCTGGGGCGCGTGCACGTCGGCGATGACCTCCAGCGACCCGGGTGGAGTCCGGTGCCGCGCCGCCCATTTGCGGAGGAACTGGGAGCTGACGTGCATGCTGCGGAAGGAGGACGGCCGGCGGCGCGGGAAGCTGCACGCCATCTCACGAATAGTTGCCGGCGCGCCGGCGCCCTGAGTCGGCCAGGAGCCGTCGCCCATTGGTGAGATGGCCTCTGGTGGCCGGATCGCGCAAAGTGTGGAGGGAGTGTGAGCGGGGGAAGGGCGCATTGGCCCTCGCGTGGCGCCCGCCATGTTGTAGAATCGACCGACTCCCCTTACGCCCGCAGGACGCGCCCATGTCCCAAGCCCCCTCCCAGCCGCACCTCGCTCGCCGGCTCGGTGCCATCGCCCCCCTCCTGCTGGCCGGCATCGCGCTCGTCGCGGCGCAGTCGGCACATCCCGGGGCAGTCGCGGCGCAGGGTGCCCCACCCGGCGCGGCCGCCACCGGCGGCGGCATCACCATCGGGACGACCGACTCGCTCCAGTCGCGCACGCTGCAGGAGAAGCGGCGCTTCCTGGTCTATCTCCCGCCCTCCTATCGGGACACGACCTACACGCCGCGCCGCTATCCCGTCCTGTACCTGCTCGACGGCGACGCGCACTTCCATTCGGTCACTGGGCTCATCCAGATCCTGGGGACGGGGGTCAACGGGACGTACGTGCTGCCGGAGATGATCGTCGTCGCGATCACCAATACCGACCGGATGCGCGACATGACCCCCACGCGGGTCGAAACCGGCTTTGACGGCAAGCCCAGCCCCGCCTTCCGCACCAGCGGCGGCATGGACCGCTTCCTCTCCTTCATCAAGGACGAACTGATCCCGCGCATCGACTCGCAGTACCGCACGGCGCCCTATCGCGTGCTGGTCGGCCATTCGTTAGGCGGGATCACCGCCATCCACGCCCTCTACACCATTCCCCAGACCTTCGGCGCCTACGTCGCCATCGACCCCTCGCTCTGGTGGGACAAGACGCTCCTGCTCAAGCAGGCGCGCGCCAAGGTCGAGCGCCCCGGCGCCTTCGCCAACCGGGCCCTCTTCGTGGCGCAGGCCAACACCATCAACCCGGCCGACACCACGCTCAACACGCACTTCAACGCCATTTCCCAGTTCGACGGCGTGGTGCGGGCCTACAACCAGTCGGGGCTGCGCTACGACTTCCGCTACTACCCGCAGGACAGCCACGGCTCCGTCCCGCTCATCGCCGAGTACGACGCGCTGCGCTTCATCTTCTCGGGGTATGACCTCAACCTGCTGCGCGTGATGGAACGCCCCACCCTCCTGCGCGAGCACTTCGCCCGCCTCTCGCGCGAGCTGGGCTACGACCACCCGCCCCCGGAGTCGATGGTCGAGCTCATGGCGATCGTCGCCATGCAGCAGGACCAGGCAAAGTCGCTCGCCTTCCGTGCGCTCAATGCGGAGCTGTATCCGTCGAGCGCGCGCGCACACGAGGCGCTGGCCGGCGCCTACCTGGCACAGGGTGACACCGCGCGCGCCGTGGCCTCCATTCGCACCACGCTGTCGCTGGCCCCCAACCGCCGGTGGTCGAAGGAGACGCTGAGCCGGTTGACCGGCGGACGCTGACACGGAAGCAGCGGGGAGTGGTGGCCCGGCGCCATCGCTCGGCGCGATGGCCACCGCGCCACCGCGTCACCGCGTCACCGCGCCACCGCGTCACCGCGTCACCGCGTCACCGCGTCACCGCAGGATCGGGGAATCCACTCGTTTCGTCGGCGTGCCCCCGCGGGTAGAATGCGAGGCCGGTTCGTGCCAGCCTCTACCTCCGCGCCACATGTCCTCCGACCGCCGCCGCTTCCTTCGCCAGTCGTCGGCCCTCCTCCTGGCCCCGTCGCTCACCGGGCTCGTGGCCTGCTCCAAGGACGTGGAGAAGGGCGACGCGTCGACCTCCCCTCCCATCCGGCGCGCCGGCGCGGGTGAGGGGGGTTACGGCGAGCTGGTGGACGCTGGCCCGGAGCTGGCCCTCCCCGCGGGGTTCAGCTACACCGTGGTCAGCCGCGGGGGGGAGGCGATGACCGAAGGCACCCCCACCCCGGGGGCGTTCGACGGCATGGCCGCCTTCGCCATGCCTAACGGCCACGTCCGCCTGATCCGCAACCACGAGAACCGCGACCTCCCCTTCACCGCGCGGCTGAAGGGGCGCCCCGAGACGGCCTACGATCGCAAGGCGGGGGCGTGCGTGACGTCGCTCGAGGTGCAACTTGCGGCCGACGGGACGCCCAGGCTCGTGAAGGACTTCATCTCGATCAACGGGACCTCCATCAACTGCGCCGGCGGCCCCACGCCGTGGGGTTCGTGGCTCACCTGCGAGGAGACCACCGAGGGAAAGCAGATCGGGTGGGAGCAGGAGCACGGCTACATCTTCGAGATCCCCGCGTCGGCCGAGGGACCGGTGGAGGCCGTCCCGCTCAAGGCGATGGGACGCTTCGTGCACGAAGCGGTGGCGGTGGACCCCGACACCGGAATCGTCTACGAGACCGAGGACCGCCAGATCGCGGGGTTCTATCGATTCATCCCCAGCGAGCGCGGCGTGCTGCGCGCCGGCGGGCGGCTGGAGATGCTGGCCATCAGGGGGCGCGAGAACTACGACACCGCCGACGGCCAGCGCGTGGGGGTGGACCTGCCGGTCACGTGGGTGGAGATCCGCAACCCCGACCCCGGGACGTTGTGGGGGGAGGACAACAACGTCTTCGCGCAGGGATTCACGCGCGGCGGCGCTCGCTTTTCCCGGTTGGAGGGGTGCTGGTATGGCGACCGCTCCATCTACTTCCACGCCACCAACGGCGGCGATGCGAAGCTGGGGCAGGTGTGGCGCTACCGGCCGGGGAGCACCGCGGCCGACGGCGGGACGCTGACGCTCATCTTCGAGTCGCCGTCGAAGGAGGTGCTCAACGCCCCGGACAACATCACCGTGAGCCCGCGCGGCGGGATCGTGATCTGCGAGGACAACGAGGCGCCGTTCGTGCGCGGCCTCACCCTCGACGGGGCGATCTTCGACATCGCGAAGAACCTGGTGAACCCCACCGAGTTCGCCGGGGCGTGCTTCAGCCCCGACGGCAAGGTGCTGTTTGTCAACATCATGGGGTCCACCGTGGATGCGGGGCGCCACCAGGGGTTCACGCTGGCCATCCGGGGGCCGTGGGAGCAGGGGGCGCTGTAGAATCTCCCGCGCCACGCGCCAACTCGTTCCCCTCGGGCGTGGAGGCTCGACATGAAGCAGTGGCTCCGCCGTATCGGTCTTGCCGTCCTGGTCGTCGTGATCGCCGCCGTGGTCAGTGGGTCCGCGTACGAGTGGTTCGGGCGTCGCAGCGCCAGGCGCTACCACCCACCACGCGGCACCCTGGTCGATGTGGACGGCCGCCGGCTGCAACTCGACTGCCGCGGCACGGGGACGCCCACCGTGGTGCTCGAGTCGGGGCTCGACATCATCGGCTCGCTGTCGTGGGGGCTGGTGCACGACTCGCTCGCCGCAACCGCGCGCACCTGCGCGTATATTCGCGCCGGCATCGTCTGGAGTGACCCGCGTCAGGACCCTTTCACCGCCAGCGGCGTGGCCGATGACCTGCACGCCGCGTTACGGGCGGCGGGCGAGCGCGGGCCGTTGGTGCTCGCCGGCCACTCGCTCGGCGGGCCGCTGATCCTCACGTTCACCGGGCGCTTCCCCGACGAGGTGGCCGGGCTGGTGATGGTCGACGCCTCGCACCCCGACCAGCTCGAGCGACTCAAGCCCTACATGCCGGGAGGGGAGATGCCCTCCGTGACGCCACTCAAGGTGGGCGCCGCGCTCTCGTGGAGCGGGTTGGTACGCCTGCTCACGCGCGGAAGCCAGCAGCAGGCGGCGCAACCCGACGCTGACAAGCGGGCCGTGGAGACGTATGCGTCGACGTCGCTGGGCGGAGCGTTGCGTGAACTCGAGGGGCTGGAGCAGGTGCTGGGCGAGGCGGGGCAGTACCGGCAGCTCGGCGACCGTCCGCTCGTCGTGCTCACCGCAATGAAGCCGCCCACTGCCGCCGAGCGTGCCGCGTCAGGGATGAGTGAGGAGCAGGCCGTGGGGATGAAGCAGGCGTGGCTGGTGATGCAGCGCGAGGAGGCGACGTGGTCGTCGCGCAGCCGGCACGAGGTGCTGGACGATGCCTCGCACTACATCCAGTTCGACCGACCCGACGTGGTGATCCGGGCAGTGCGCGAGGTGGTGGCGGATGTGCGCGCGGGAGGGGCGGCGGCAGCGGAGACCCGGTGAGCGGCGCGCGGCGCGCGGCGGTGCGGTTCGGCAGGCGGGTGGACGGTTCTTGCGTGAAGCGATCAGCAGCGGTGTCGCACTCGCTCATGGCAAGTCGCCCACCTCGACCAGTGGCTCGCCCGCCATCACCTGCTGCTCCACCGTGCGCCAACTTCGAGCCCACACGGCGAGCAGCTCGGCGTTCCGCACGTTACCGAGCGTGATCCAGACCACTTGCGGCGGGGGCCCGCGTGACTCCAACAACAGGACGAAGTCCTCGTCCTTGGTGACCACTACGGCGTTGGCAGCCCTTGCCTTGGTGAAGATCTCGGGATCGGGAGCGCGAAGCAGCCCAATCTCCTCCACATGGACGGCCCGTCCTCCATCCCCATTGATCCACGAGGCGAGGACCGGGGGCAGCTGTGCGTCAATCCAGTAGAGGGGGACCCCCATTGAGCAACACTGCTATGCGGCGATCGTGGGATGGTTCAGGCGGTGCGCCGCGTACTTGAGCACGGCTTGCAGGTCCTCGGCCACCAGGTAGGGGTAGTCTCGTAGGATTTCCTCATTTGACGCGCCAGCCGCAAACAGATTGAGCACATCGCTGACCCGAATGCGCATCCCACGAATGCAGGGCCGACCTCCGAACATCGATGGATCGGTTGTGATGCGAGACAGGAGATCCGACATGGCGCGCCACCTCGGGCGAAAGGGTCACGGCGAGAAGCTACCGATTCATCGACGCTTCGCCAAGATCGTCCTCGAGGAGTTCGCTCAAGCCGTTGCTCGCAGCACTTTGCGATAGCCGCGCACGCGCTGACGAATGCGCTCGCTCATCGAGGTCCGTACTAGTGCCTCCGGCGGTTCGAGCGACGCTCCGAACCACCGACCAGCGCACCGTCCTCAAGCTCGTCGACGCCCGCCGCCGCACCGCCCCCGCGAAACGCGCGCGCAAAGCCAGCTGAGCACTCCTGGAGAAGCACACCGCGCGGCACCAGGCCGCGCGAAAAGCCCGCCGTTGCTGCAGCCGCAAACCCAAAAGCCCGACCGCGTGGGCCGGGCTTCCGTCGCACATCCTCTGCGCTTGCCCAACCGAGCGTGCAGCTGACAGGGCGATACCGCCGCCCTGCAGCTGACGCTCATGGGTTAGGCTTCCGATCACTCTGCCACTCTCCGGGCAGCACTCCAAACTCGAATTCAGCCTGGTTCATGGCTTCGTCGACGCCGCTGTGGTATGTGTCAGTCAATTCTTCGCCACTTTCGCTGAAGTACAGCAGATACACTCCGTCATCGCCTTCGTACTGCACAATCGCAAGTGAGCTCGGAACAAGCATGCGCTTGCCCTCGACGATGTGTTGAGTTCTCCCTGAAGGGACGTGATGCGACTCAAGCTCAACCTTGTGCAGTACAGTTTTACTGTCCATCGCTAATCTGGTCTGATGATTACGCGTGCGTTCTCGGTGACCCGGCCTTCCGAAAGAGACTCGAAGTGCCCGTGAAGGGGGCGAGTGCTCATCTCGTGTCGACCCAGCCTTACTTGGCGCGCTCCGTCGGCTGAGAGGAAGCGCCCCGGCGAGACCTCCTTGTAGCCTTCGCCAAGGTACTTCGCAGCGTTCGTTAGGAACTCGCCTTCACTGAGAGTCCCAGAAACGAACTCCGGAGCTCGTCCTCTGGCCAGACCCGCGACACGACCACCACCCATCCTCCCCACACCGCCTGAGCCTATCGACAGGATGATTCCAGTGCCGAGTTCGGCCAGCGCATCGGGAGACGTCATGCGCTCGCGGACTCCACTCAGGTAATCCCTCGCAGCCGTCCCGATAGCGCCAAGCACGGTGCCCAGGACTCCTGGACGATGGACCCGAGGTTTCAGTGGGTCACCAGAACCAGGCCACAGCCCAAACGGATCGGAGAAGTTGACCGGATCGCCGTTGGCGTAGCCGTTGTTAGCGGCGATCCCAGATTGCACAGAATTGGCGACCGGAATTGCACACTCGG
>CAZVDJ010000168.1:0-7842 GCA_964626245.1 uncultured Gemmatimonadaceae bacterium | reverse complement strand
GTCGCGCGTGCAGCAGGCGGTGTACTTCGCCGCCTGCTCCCCCGAGTTCCAGTACTACTGAGCCGGAGCCCTGATGACTGACCATCCCGAGGACTGCGGCTGCCAGGAGTACCGCGAGCGCTCCCGCCGCAGCTTCATGGGCGCCGCCGGGTTGCAGGTGGCGGCGCTGGCCATGCCGGCGGGGACGCCATCGTGGCTGCCGCAGGTGCGCTATGCCGCCAGCGCCAACTCGTCGCGCGACGTGCTGGTCTCGATCTTCATGCGCGGCGGGGCTGACGGGCTCACCCTGGTGGCGCCGTTCGGCGACCCCGCCTACTACACCGGGCGTCCCAGCATCGCCGTCCCGCGTCCCGACGCCTCGTCGGCGCAGCGCGGCATCGCACTCGACAACTTCTTCATGCTCCCGCAGGGCATGGCGGGGCTGCGTCCCGCCTACCTGGCCAACCAGCTGCTGGTGGTGCACGCCACGGGACAGGCCACCACCAACTCGCGCTCGCACTTCGAGGCCGAGCGCTACCTGGAGGCCGGCAAGCCCGCCGACTACAGCATCGCCACCGGGTGGCTGGCGCGACACCTCATGACGTCGGCGCCGCTCAACCCGGCCGCGCCGCTGCGCGGCATCTCGTTAGGGTGGGGCGGCACGCGCCTCACCCTCACCGGTGCCCCCCGCACCCTCCCCATTCCCGACCCGGCCAACTACCGGCACCAGGCGCCCGACGGCTCCGTGCTCGACCGCATGTATGCCACGGGATGGGCCCCGGTGCGCGACGCGGCCAAGGATGCGCTGCGCACCGTCTCGCTGCTGCAGGGGATCGGCTTCTCGCGCTACACGCCAGCCAACGGCGCGGTCTATCCCACCACCGACTTCGGCAAGGGACTGCGCTCGCTCGCCGCGATCATCAAGGCCGAAGCGGGGGTGGAGGCCGCGCACCTGGACATCGGCGGTTGGGACACCCACGCCAACCAGGGGTCCACCACCGGCGTGATGCACGCCCTCATGACCGACTTCGCCAACTCGCTCGGCGCCTTCTGGGCCGACGTCTGCCAGGGGGCCGCCAGCCACAACGTGACGATCGTCGCCGTCTCGGAGTTCGGGCGCAACGCGCGCGAGAACGGCTCGCAGGGCACCGATCACGGACGCGCCAGCGTCGCCTTCCTCCTGGGCCAGGGGATCGCCGGCGGACGCGTGCTGGCCAAGTGGCCCGGGCTCGACCGGTCGCTCCTCGAGGACGGGCAGGACCTGCGCGTCACCATCGACCATCGCGACCTGTTGGCCGAGGTCGTGCGCCGCCGCCTGGGCAACCCCAACGTCAGTGCCATCTTCCCCGGCTACGTGCCGGTGGAACGCGGCGTCACCACCGCCGGCGCCGCCTCGCTGCGACCCGCGAACGCGTCGCGACGCAACCAGCAACGACAGTAGCCCGCCCCTCATGACACGCCACCTACTCCCGCTGCTGCTCGCGGCCACGCTCATCGCCTGTGAGGGGCCCGCAGGTCCGGCGGGCCCCGCGGGTGCCACCGGTCCACAGGGCCCAGCCGGACCGGCCGGACCCAGCGGACCGCAAGGCCCAGTTGGGCCGTCAGGCCCCAGCGGCCCTTCCGCCAACCGCATGCAGGCGACGGGACGCTTCGACGCCTCCGGCACCTTCACCATGCCGCTCCCGGCCTCGGCGCTGGCGAACAACTCACTGCCGATCATCGCCTGCTACGTGAGCACCAACCAGCAGACGTGGATCTCGGTGGCGCAGGTGCCCATCTCGGCGAGCGACACCTACTGCGGCATCACCGGTGTGGGCACGCCTGCGCCCGGGGTGACCATCGTGAACGGCATCGAGAACGACTACTTCTTCCTGGTCGCCGTCTGGTGATGCGGGGCGTGGCACGACGGCGAGCGATCGCCCTCATGGCCACGATCGCCGCGCTGGCCCCGCTCTCGTGCGGGGGCGATCCCAAGGCGCCCACCGACACCACGCCCCCCATCACCGTCCTGACGGCGTCGACGCTCCCGGAGGGGACCGTGGGGGTGCCGTACGACGTGGCGTTGCAGGCGACGGGTGGCACCGGCCAGTTCGCCTGGCACGTGATGAACACCCCGCTCCCGGCCGGGTTGGTGCTCTCCGAGGCGGGGCGACTGTCGGGAACGCCCGAAGTTCCCGCGACGATGGGGCTCACCGTGCGGGTGATGAGCGGATCGCAGTCGCGCATCGCCGCCTTCATCCTCGCCGTCGCCCGCGCGCCGCTCGAGATCACGCCGCACCAGCTGGCCCAGCCAACGTTCGGTGTCGCCTACTCGCAGTTCCTGGAGGTGATCGGCGGGAGCGGCCCCGCACAGTGGGCGCTGGCCAGCGGCGCGTTGCCCGGCGGGATCTCGCTCTCCGCTGCAGGGTTGCTGGCCGGCACCCCCACCGCGTTGGACAGCTCCACCTTTCGCGTGCGCGCCACCCGCGGCACCGAGTCGGCGGAGCGCAGCTACACCCTGCGCGTCGCACCGGCGCCGCTGACCATCACCACCTCGTCCCTCCCCCAGGCCAAGGTCGGCGACCCCTACAGCGCGCAGTTGGAGGGGAGCGGTGGCAGCGGGGGAAACCAGTGGCGCGTGGTCCAGGGGACGCTCCCACCGGGATTGCAGCTCGCGGCAACCGGCGCCATCGCCGGGACGCCGGGCGCGGCCGGTGACTATCCCTTCACCGTTCAGCTCGTGAGCGGTGCGATGCAGGTCTCGCGGTCGCTCACGCTCACGGTGGCACCGGCGGGCTTCCCGTCCACTGCCACCGTCACGATGCCCGGCAACGTCTTCGTCCCGCTCCTGGTCAAGATCGCGCGCGGCGGCACGGTGACGTGGGTCTTCGGGGCGGCCCCGCACAACGTCATCTTCGCCGCCACCCCCGGCGCCCCCGCCGACATCAACATCGTCAGCGACGCCGCGGTGTCGCGCACCTTTCCCACCGCGGGGACCTTTCGCTACGATTGCACCATCCATCCGGGGATGAGCGGCGTGGTGGACGTGAAGCCCTGACGACGCCGCTGGTCACCCGGAGGTTGTCCCCACCCCCCGCCGCACCGCGCCCGCCGCCGGAGGACCCATGCGTCACCGCCCACCAGGCCTCGCCCTCGCCTCGCTCGTTCGCCCGCTGCGGATGGCGGTGCTCCTGCTCGCCGCGCTCATCGCCGCACCCAGGACCGCTACCGCCCAGGCCGGCGAGGCGCTCATCAGGAAGCTCGGGGCCAGCCAGCAGATCGCGAACCCCACCTTTCCGGCCGACAAGTCGCTCCAGTACAAGGTGCTGTGGGACGTGACGCAGGGACCGGAGAAGCCCGGCGCGCTGGTGGATGGGTTCCGCCGCCCTGCCAACTTCTTCGTGATGGCCGAGCAGGAGGGCGTGCCGCGCCGCAACGTGCACCTGGCGATCATCGTGCATGGCACCGCCACGCAGTCGCTCCTTCGCAACGACGCCTACAAGGCGGCCACCGGCGCCGACAACGAGAACGTCGCACTGCTGCAGGCGCTGCACGACGCCGGCGTCAAGATCATCGTCTGCGGGCAGGCGCTCATCAATCGCAAGGTGCCGCGCGAGGGGCTCCTCCCCTTCGTGACCGTCGCCACCTCCGCCACCATGGCACGCGCCACCCTGCACGCGCAGGGCTACGGGACCTTCACCCCATGATGCGCCACCGATCGTTCTTCCTGCTCGTGGTGGCCGTGGCCGCCCTCTCCGCCTTTGCGCCGTCGCGCAAGGCGGCGCTCTCGCCACGCTTCAACCACGTGATGCTCTACGTGTCCAACCTGGACTCGTCCATCACCTTCTACACGAAAGCCTTGGACCTGCAGGTCGCGCAGCGCATCGACTCGCTGACCGTGACCGGTGCCAACGGCTCGCCGGTCACGCGGCCGGCGCGCATGGCGCTGCTCAAGTTTCCGGGGCAGGAGTTCGTCCTCGAGCTGGCGCAGCGCCCGGCGGGGAGCGGCGTCTCGCCGCACTACCAGCACCTGGGAATCGATGTGCTGGACATCGAGGCCGCCGCCGAGCGGGCAAAGGCTGCTGGCGCGCGCGACTTTTCCGGCATCCAGACCGTGCGGGCCCCCGGAACGGTGGCGAAGAACGCCTTCTTCAAGGGGCCGAGCGGCGAGTTGCTGGAGCTGATGCAGGTGATGTCGGGGGCGTTCTAGCCGCGGGCGCGACGGGGAGCCGCCCGGCGACGGCTGCATCGAAATGGCGTAGGGTTGCGCCTGTCGGTGCATGCGTGGGAACCGCCCCACCGTCGGCCGGGCGCCCCTACACCGGAGCCGTCGCCCGGAACGGAGATTGATTCACCCGTCAATCTTCGAACCGACCGGAGGCTCCCATGCACTCCCGATACTCGTCGCTGCACCTCTCCCGGGCGCTCGCGGTTGCCGCCGGCGCCCTGGTCGCCGCCTGCAGCCATCCACTGGACGCGGGGCGACGCCCCAACGATCCGCTCACGGAACTGCCAGGACCGATCGCCGCCGGCGTCAGCGCGGCCGGTTCGGTCACCACGGCCTGGTCCAATGAGCCGGGCGGCGTCTCCGTCGCGGTGGACGCCGCCGACAACGTCTTCACCGCGCGCTGGGACTACAACCCGGCGGGCGACATCTACGTCGCCAAGCGCGACGCCAGCGGCGCGCTGCTCTGGGAAGTGCGGTACGACAACACCGACAACACCCGGCATGAGGTGGCCACGTGGGTGGGTACGGATGGCGCCGGCAACGTGCTGGTGAGCGGAACGATCCGCTCGGGGTTCTCCAGCCCGGTCAACGCCAACAGCCTGCTCATGAAGTTCTCCCCGGGCGGCGCGCTCCTCTGGCGGCGCGTGTACGACCTGCCGTTCGACGGTTCGTCCACCCGCAAGCTCCTGGTGGACGCAGCGGGCAACAGCTACGTGCTGGGGCTCGGGACGTCTCCCAATGGCCAGCGCACGACCGTGCGGAAGTTTGCGCCTGACGGCACCGTGCTCTGGGCCTGGTTCGACCCGGTGGGCATCGGGGCGCCGCTCAACGTGAAGTTCTCGCCCGATGGCGCCCTCGTGATCAGCGCCCGCGCGATCTTCGGCAGCATCAACGGCTACGCGAAGGTGTCGGCGTCCGGCACCACCATCTGGACGCTCCCCGGGATCCAGAGCCTGACGGCGGGCGACATCGCGGGCGACGCCGCCGGCAACGCCTTCCTGATCAACGGCAACTACGCCGCCGGCAGCGGATCGTTGCTGCGCAAGGTGGGCCCCGGCGCCGCCACGCTCTGGGAACAGGCGCACCCCATGGCCGCCTTCCGCGTGGAGGTCGGGAGCGATCAGGCGCCGGTGCTGAGCGGTTTCCCGAACAGCGGCACGCCTGGCGCGGCCTTCGCCAAGTTCGATGCCAATGGCAATGCGCTCTGGACCAACCTGGACGCCGATGGTCCCGGCGTCGCGCTGCTCGCGCACGGCCAGATGCAACTCGACGCCGCCAACAACGCCTACCTCGCGGCCAGCAACATGTCGCAGATGGGGGTGACCAAGGTGCTCAGCACCGGGGCGTCGGACTGGACCGCACTCATCCCGTACGGCTACGCCGTCGGACTCGCCTTCGGCACCCAGGGCCGCGTCTTCGTCGTCGGCGGCACGACGGCGCGACTGGACCAGCAGGTCACGCCGCCGCCGCCCACCAACACGCCGCCCACGGTGCGCATCGTGGCCCTCTCGGCCACGAACATCAGGATCGGGCAGCAGTTCCGCGTGCAGGCCACCTTCGCCGACCCGGACGTGGGCGATGGGCCGTGGAGCTACACCTGGCGCTGGGGCAACGGCACCACGTCGGGCGCGTGGGCGGCGCCCGGCAGCTACACCGCCACCCGCACCTTCTCCAAGGCAGGGAAGTACTGGGTCAAGGTGCGCGTGACCGACGCACGCGGGGCCGCGGTCCTCTCCAACGAGATCCCCGTCACCGTGAGGTAGCGCGCCCCAACTACTTGATGCGCGCCAGCGCCTCGTCCAGCATCCTCACCAGGGCATCGCGATCGTAGCTGAATGGATGGTTCTGGTTGAGCTGGACGAGCTCCTCGATCTGCTTTCGGATCGTGACCTCGGCCTGGCGCGCCGCGGGGACGACCATGTAGCGCGGCTGCGGCTTCGGATTGCGCATCGCATCCAGGGCCGCAGCCGCGACCGCGTCCGGCTCCGGGTAGTTGTCGTAGTTCCCCATCGCCGCCACCATGTTGCGCATCTGCGGCTCGAACGGCGTCCCCTTGGCCCGCTCCAGCGCCGCCTCCACCTGCGCCATGGTGTTGCGCCCGATCTCCGAGCGGTAATTGCCGGGCTCGATCAGGCTCACGCCCACGCCAAAGCGCGTCATCTCCGCGCCTAACGCGTCACCGAACGCCTCCACGGCATGCTTGCTCATGCTGTAGGGGCCGAACATCGGGCCGGAGAGGATCCCCGAGATCGACGAGATCGTCACGATGCGCCCCTTGGCCTCGATGAGCATCGGGGCGAACGCCTTGGTGATGCGATAGGGGCCGAAGACGTTGACGTCGATGAGCTGTTGCAGCTCGCGCTCCTCCACCTCGATGAGCGGCGCGACGATGGCGATGCCGGCGTTGTTCACCACGCCATGCAGCGCCCGCCTGCCGCGCCGCACCGTCTCCACGGCCGCGGCGATGTCGGCGGCCACCGTCACGTCCAGTCGTACCCCCTGCACGTTGGGGATCTTCGAGAGCGCCGCGAGGTCCTCCGCCTTGCGCGCCCCGGCGTAGACGAAGTAGCCCTCGCTCGCCAGCCGCTCGGTGATCTTGCGGCCGATGCCCGAACTGGCGCCGGTGACGAGCACCGCCTGCGCGGGCGCCTGCTGTGCGCCAAGCGGGACGAGCGCCACGACGGAGAGCAGGACGAGGGCGAACAGGACGCGAGCGGTGCGGACGGTGCGATGCATCGGCAACCTTGGGGGGAGATGGGAAGACGCGGCCGGGGCGGGCGCGCGGGGAAGTAGACGGAATCCCGTCGCCACGCGCAAGTCGGGTGACGTGCCGGGGGAGGCCGCCGTGACCAGCGGTGTCAGCGGTGGGACGTAGTGGTGGTTCGTCCGCTCGTCGGCGCCCTATCGCGCCAGGGGATCGGGACGCATCTGGAACTGGAACACCTTGCTCGTCGTCCCGGCGCCCCCCTCCATGTGGAACGGCGCGCGCGTGCTGATCGTCGCCCACAAGCCCCGCCCCTTCCACCCGGCGCGCGGGTTGTCGATGCGCCCCTCGACCCACTTGGTATAGAAGCCCAGGGGATACGGCACGCGCAGCACGATCCAGCGCCCCTCCTTCCACACCAGCAACCCTTCGGCGGCATTTCCCGTGTTGACCGGGACGTTGCGCCCCAGGCCGAAGCTGTCGAACTGGTCCACCCACGTGTAGTACGACGCTTCCACCGTGCCGTCGTCGGTGACCCCCTTGAACTGCGGCATCGGCTCCTTGTGGAAGGTCCACCCCTCGGGGCAATGCTGACCGGTGGCCTGCGGGCCATTGAGCGCCCCCTTGCACTTGCGGCGGTCGAACGACGCCAGGTGGCCGCTGGCCATCGCCGCCCAGTACACGCCGTTCCGATCCACGTCGCCACCGCGCGGCGAGTAGCCGGACACCGGCCTGCCGTCCTTCATGGGCGGCTCGAAGACCTCGGTGAGCGTGGTGTGCGGCGGGTTGGCCCCCGGCGTCAATCGCACCAGGGCCCCCGGAAAGCCTAACGACGTCCCCCAGATGGAGCCGTCAGGAGCCGGCGCCACCGAGTACAGCCCGCTCGTCACCCGCTTGTCCTTCGCCGGATCCACCGGCTGGTTGGGCTCCACGTAGTCGTCGCGCCGGCCGT
>CAZVDJ010000167.1:0-7862 GCA_964626245.1 uncultured Gemmatimonadaceae bacterium | reverse complement strand
GTGGGGACGTGGAAGATCGAGTACGAACGTGGCCGTCGCATCGAGAACGGCGAGGCCACGCCGATCATGGGGACCGGGCGCCTGACCATCGAGCAGCGCGGCGACTCGCTCCTCGCCGCCTTCGAAGGCGATCCGCGTCCCGACGGCACCGTTCCGCCCCGTACCACGGCGGGGGCGCGCGCGTCGTCGCCCGAGGTGGTCTTCACCCAGGAGCAGACGGCGACGATCACCATCAACGGCGAGCAGCAGGAGCGGAAGATCACGCTGACCTGGTCGCTGAACGCCACCGGCGACACGCTGGGCGGCACGTTGCGGCGCGACCTTCCCATGATGCCCGAGCCGCTCCCGCCCACGCCGGTGAAGGGGACGCGCGTGCGCGGGTGAGGGCGGCGCTCAGTCGTCATCGTGCAGCTGGCGAGCGACGATGTCGACGATCTGGCGGGGCGTGGCCGGCTTCTGCAGGAAGTTGACCCCGGGTTCCAGCCGGACGGAGTGCGCCGAGTAGTCGGGGTCGTAGCCGGAGCTGTAGACGACCTTGAGCCCCGGGAGCCGTTGCAGCAGCGCCGCCGCCAGCGCGGCGCCCCCGACGCCGTCGGGCATCACCATGTCCGTCAGGAGCAAGTCCGGGCGCGGCTCGTACTGCTCCCAGTCCTGCAGCGCCTCGCGTCCCGAGCGCGCCAGGTGCACGCGGTAGCCGTGCTGCTCCAGCACCCGCCGCAGCACCGCGCGCAGCATGCCGTCGTCCTCCACCACCAGGACCACCGGTTGCCTGGCGGGGGCGCCGCCGGACGATACCGGCAGCGGGGCCGGCGCGGCCGTGCCGACGGCCGCTGCCGACGTGTTGTCTCCGGCTGACAGGTCCGCGGGCCCGGCGGCGGCCAGCACGCGCCCGGCCCCGTTGGTACCGGTGGAGAACGCCGGGACGTCGACAGCGCGTCGCGGCTCCGCGAAGGGATGCGGCACCTCTCCCGGGATGGCCGGGATCAGGACCTCGAAGGTGGACCCGTGTCCCACCTCGCTGTCCACCAGGATCACGCCATCGTGCTGCTGCACGATGCCGAACACCGTCGCGAGCCCGAGCCCCGTCCCCTTGCCCGGCTCCTTGGTGGTGAAGAACGGTTCGAAGATGTGACGGCGCACCTCGGACGCGATCCCCGTTCCCGAGTCCCGCACGCGGATGCCGACGAACGTCCCGGGCGCCGCCGCGGGATGCGCGCGCAGGTCGTCGGCGCCGAGGTCGCGCGAGAAGGTCTCGATCGCCAGGTCGCCGCCCTCCGGCATGGCGTCGCGCGCATTCACCGTCAGGTTCACCACCACCTGCTCCAGCATCCCCGGGTCGGCCTGCACGGTCAGGGCGCGGGGGTGCAGCGACAGCTGCAAGCGGTGCGTCTCCGGCACGATGCGTCGCAGCATCCGCGCGAGGCCGGCGACGAGGTCGTTCACCTCCACCGCCTGTGCGCGCATCACCGACTTGCGGCTGAAGAGGAGGAGCTGCCGGGTGAGGTTCGAGGCCCGTTGCGCCGACGCCTCCACGTCCTGCAGCAGCTCGGCCACGTCGGACGGGACCCCGGGGAGTGAGCGCGCCGTGCCGGCCTGCATCATGATGGCCGCCAGGATGTTGTTGAAGTCGTGCGCGATGCCACCCGCCAGTTGCCCGATCGCCTCCAGCTTCTGCACCTGGCGCAGCTGCTCCTCGATGCGGCGCCGGTCGGTGATGTCGTCCGACACCCCCACCACGCGGTACACGTGGCCGCTGGCGTCACGCACGGGGAAGGCCCGCGCATGGATCCACCGGAGCGACCCGTCGGGATGCACGATGCGATACTGCTCGTCGTAGTCGCCGCCGGCGGCGGCGCGATGGAAGGCGGCAATCACCCCCTCGCGATCGTCCGGGTGAATCAGCTGCAATCCGATCTCCGGGTTGCGCACCAGCGTCTCCGCGCTGATGCCGAACATCCGCTCCACGCCCGGGCTGATGTACAGCGTCTGGCCGTTGCGGGCGTCGTTCATCCAGAAGATCTCGCGGATGTTCTCGGCGAGCTGGCGGAAGCGCTCCTCGCTGGCGGCCAGCGCCGCCTCGGCGCGCACGCGCTCCTCGCGCGCGCGAATGGCGCCAATGCCGAACGCCAGGTCGTCGGTGAGCTCCGACAGCAGCGCGCACTCCTCCTCGTCGAAGGCGCCGGCATCCGGCGCGTAGACCGACAGTGTGCCGAACGCCGTGCCGGACGCATTGCGCAGGGGAAAGACCGCGGAGGCGCGGTAGCCACGGGCGACGGCATCCTGCCGCCACGGTCCCACCGAGGGATCGCTGAGGAAGTCGTGGTTCACCACCGGGCGCCCGGTGCGCATGGCGGTCCCCGTGGGGCCGCGTCCGCGCTCGGTGTCGCTCCATCGGATGTCGAGCCCCTCCAGGTAGCCGTCCTCGAACCCGGCATGGGCCACCGGGATCATCCGCCGCTCGTCGTCGTACTCGGCGTAGCCCACCCAGGCCATGCGGAAGCCTCCCTCCGCGACGAGCGCCCTGCACACGTCGTGCAGCAGCTCCTCCTCGCTGCGGGCATGCACCAGGACCTGGTTGCAGCTGCTGATGGTGCGCAGGGCGCGGTTGGCGCGGCGCAGGCGGTCCTCGTTGCGGCGGCGATCGGTGACATCAATGGCGACGCCGTCGGAGACGACGGTCCCATCCTCCAGTCGCCGCGAGGTGGACGAGAAGAGGAGCCACCGCTCCTCGCCGTCGGGGCGAACGACGCGCGTCTCCGTGTTGAAGACCGTGAGCCGGCGGCGGCTCTCCAGCTCGGCCGCGCGGAAGCGCTCGCGATCCTCCTCCGCGACACGGGCGTAGACGAGCGAGGAATCGCGCATCACGTCGGCCGGCGACAGGCCGAGGATGCGCTCGACGCCGGCGCTCACGTGCACGAAGCGTGTGCTGCCGTCGGGATCGGTCACGAGCTGCGCCACGATTCCCGATGGCAGGTTGTCGCCGAGGGCGCGCAGCTGGTCGATGGTCTCGCGCGCCACGTCGCTGGCGGCCCGCCGCTCGGCCAGGGCCGAGCCGAGCAGGAGACCGGTGAGCCCGATGACGCCAAGGAAGACCTGCACGAGGAAGAGCTGCTCGGGGACGTTCGAGCCGCCTAACGGGAGGTCGGCCGCGCCGCTGAGCACGGTCGAGATGGCGGCGATGGCCACCGTCGTCATCGCCGCGCTCACCCCGCGGATTCCCAGGCGAAACGACGCCCAGACCATCCCGCAGGCGAGCATGTAGGGGTGCGGGCGCAGCCAGCCGAGCTGCCAGTGCCCGTGCATGATCTCCACGGCGCTCCACGTCCAGAGTGCCAGGAAGACGATGCCCTCTACACGTCGGGGCCAGGCCGTGCGCGCCAGCGGGGCGCCACGCGCCCAGGCGATGATGAGCGGGGTGAGGAGGATGATCCCCAGCACGTCCGCGGTGAACCAGACACTGTAGCTCTGCCAGTAGGACGGGAGGGGCGCCGGCGCGGTGCGCACGGCGATGTAGGCCGCGAGCAGGCCGCTCACCCCGGCCCCCGCGACGGCCGCCGCCAGCAGCACGAAGGTGTCGCGCACGCGGCGGAAGGTGATGGACCAGGCCGAGAGCCGGCGGACGACCCAGAGGGCGACCGCCAGCTCGAGCAGGCTCGGGATCAGGTAGGTGAGCCCGATCGCCATGCGTACACCGGCCAGCGCGTTGGACGCGACGTCGGCAAGAAGGACGACGAAGATGGCCCACAGGTGGAGCCGACGCGGCATGAGCACGAAGCTCGCGAGCAGGACACCGGAGGGCGGCCAGACCGACGAGAGCGGGTGCAGCGGCGTGATGGTCCGCAGCCCGATCTGGTGCGCGAGGAGGAAGGCGGCGCCGAAACCGACAAGCACGAGCAGGTCGTGCGAGCGTCCGGTGCTCGGGTCGGGGCGAGTCATCTGCATCGGGCGGGCTGGACGGCCGGGTGCTGAGGGGGGAGGGCCGAGCGACCTCGACCCCCTCAGG
This sequence comes from uncultured Gemmatimonadaceae bacterium, assembly GCA_964626245.1. Lineage (GTDB taxonomy): Bacteria > Gemmatimonadota > Gemmatimonadetes > Gemmatimonadales > Gemmatimonadaceae > SCN-70-22. The sequence goes on along the minus strand of CAZVDJ010000167.1, from coordinate 3,859 downwards.
ACGAGCGTGTCAAGCTAATGGACACCGGGCCCCTCCCGTCACTCCCCGCGGGCAGGTCGATCACCCCGGGTTCATGGTGTCTGGGCCGACGCCCGCGTTCGGCCCGTCCGGGAACGAGCACGCCCCCGGGGTGCGAGCACCCCGGGGGCGGTTGGCCGTCACCGTCTTCCCTCATCCACTCTACTCACCCTAGCTTCCCGCTGCCCGGCGTGAAGCCAATGACGCGTGACGTCCGTCGATCGGTGGGACGGCAGGAAGAGTAGGCCATCGTCGTCAGATGAGCGTCTCATGGACCAAAGTCCGTCCGCGAGCAGTCCCGATACACCCCAGTCGACCGCTGGCGTCCTGATCCAGTCGCTCGGACGGCTGCAACTCGTCGCCGCTGATGCGGGAACGGGCGACAAGTCGCTGCTCGACGGCGGCAAGCCGCTCGCGCTCCTGCTGTATCTCGCCTGCAGCCCGGCCCGCCAGGCGCGACGCGACCAGCTCATCGACCTGCTGTGGGCCGACCTCGAGCCCGACGCGGCGAAGCACGCGCTCCGACAGACGCTCTGGTACATCAAGAAGCGCGCGGGCGATGGCTTGGTGCTGACGGCGGGCGACACGCTGCGACTGGCGGCGCGGGTCGCCGTGGATCGGGACGCGCTCGAGGCTGCGGCGGAGTCCGGTGAGTCGGAGCGCGTGGTCGAGCTGTACACCGGCGACTTTCTCCCGGGCTTCGCGGCACCAGGTGGTGCGGAATTCGAGGCGTGGGCCGACCTGGAGCGTCGCCGGCTGCGCGCCGTATTCGTGCGGGCCGTGGAATCGACGACGCGCGAGCTCCTGCGGCAGGGAAAGGTGCGTGAGGCGGTGGTCCGTGCGCGGCGCGCGCGGGCAGCCGATGCCTCGCACCAGGCGAGCTGGCGACTGCTGTTGGAGGCGTTGCTCGCGGCGAGGGAGTGGACGCAAGCGCTGGTGGAGTGCGAGGCGCTGGACCGGCAGCTGGCGGCCGACGAGGTGGCGGCCGAGCCGGCGACGCGTGCCTTGATGCGCGCCGCCCGGCAGGGCTCGCTCGCGGCACCGCCGGATCACACGCCGGAGACCCCTCCGGTTGGCCTTGCCGTGCAGCTCGTGGGGCGCGAGCGCGAGTTCGCCTCGCTCCTGGACGCGGTCGCGCAGGTGCAACGCGGCCAGGGGCGGCACGTGCACCTGCGCGCGGGCGCCGGGCTGGGCAAGTCGAGACTGCTGGTCGACCTCCACCACCGACTGCGCGGTGCCCGCACGCGTTCCCTGCTGGTGCGGTGCGACCTGAATGGGCGGGAGCTGCCCTACGCGCTGGCGAGCGAGCTGGCGCTGGCCCTGGGCGCGCTGCCCGGGGCGCGCGGTATCTCGCCGGGAAGCGCGTCGGCGCTGGTGGGGATGGCGCCGGCGCTCTCGACCAACTTTCCCGTCACCCCCGATCGCGTCACCGGGCGGGAGTCGTTGCGGCGCCGCTGCCAGGCGCTGACGGAGCTTGCCGCCGCCGTGTCCGAGGACCGGCCGCTGGTCGTGCTGGTCGACGACATCCACTGGATGGATCCCGACTCTCGCACGGTGCTGGGGCACCTGACGGCGCGGCTGGAGACGATGCGCGTCCTCCTGGTCACGGCGGGGCGCCCGGTGGTGGAGGGGCGGCTGGAGGATCCCGCGGCCGAGGAGCTGGACCTGTTGCCGCTGACGGAGGCGCAGGTGGGCGAACTGGTGGCGAGCATCGCGACGGTGGGGAGCGACGCCGACGGCCAGGGCGACGCGAGTGGCTGGGGAGTGCGGCTGGTGCACGAGTTGTGGCGATCGGCGGGCGGTTCACCCCTGCTGGTGGTCGAGACGTTGCAGCTGTTGGGAGAGCGGGGGCTCCTCGTGGCGGAGCGGGGCGAGTGGCGCGCCGTCGACCTGCACACCGTCTTTGCGCTGCTGCGCGCGGGCGGGGCACTGGCCCGGCGCATCGACGCGCTGCCGCGCGACCAGCGCTGGTTCCTGACGCTGCTGAGCGTGGCCGGCTTCGCGGTGTCGGAGGAGATACTGCGCGACGCCGCGGGGGCCGGCCCGGCGGAGGCGGCCGACGCATTGCAGCTGCTGGAGCGCCGCGGGCTGGTGACGCGGACCGACGCCGGCTGGGTCATTGGCCATGACGAGATGGCGATGACGGTGCTGGAGCGCACCACGAGCGAGGGCTTGCGCGCCGCGCACGTGGCACTGGGCCGGCGACTGTGGCAGGATGCCGGCGCGGAGGCGACGGACGGAGAGGCGGAGCCCGGCCCGGGGGCGAAGCAGCGTCACCCAGCGGTCGTGGCGGCGGGCCCGCGCGCCTCCGTCGACCTGGCCACGCTCCGGCGCGCGGCGCAGCACCTGGTGCAGGGGGGACAGGACGCACCGCGCGATGCCGTCTTTCTTCGCTTCGTCCGGCGCATGCGCGCGCTGGGCGACGCGCGGCCGCTGCACTTCCTCGCGGAAGACCTGCTCGGGCGGCACGCCTCGGCGGCGGTCGTTCGCGAGCTGGTGGGGTCGCTCCCCTGGCACGTGCGCCTGGGGCTCACCTCCACGCGGCGCGTGGCGGCGGCCGCCGCCGCCATCGGCGCCGTGGCGCTGCTCCCCGCGTCGTACGCGCTGGTCCGCGCGGCAGCACCGACACCGTCCGTGCCTGTGGCGGAGCTGCTGGTGGTGGAGTTGGATGGCGAGGCACGTGAGGCGCGGCGTGCCCCCATCATCTCGGGCGAGTGGATCCCGGGACGGCCCATTCAGGTGGAGGGAGAGCGCGAGTCGATCATGGCCGGCCCGCTGGTGAGCTGGCCCGTGATCGAGCAACCGGGGCGTCGTGGCACGTGGTACGTCTCGCGCAGCGTCACCGACAGCGGGGTCATCGACCTCTTCGCCATCACCACAGGGGGCGAGCGCCGCCTAACGGCCGCCCGCGGCGACGACATGCTGGGCGACCTCTCGCCCGATGGACGCTACGCGGCAATCGCCACCGGCCGCTGGAACGCCGACTCCCACTACGATATCGCCCTCGTCGACCTGGCGACCGGGGCAGCGCAGGGCGTGACTCGGGGAGACCACAGCGATCAGCACCCGCGGTGGTCGCACGGCGGCGACCGGCTGGCCTTCGTCAGGCGCTCCTGGGAGGACGATACCCAGCGGCTGTGCCTCGTGAATCCCGATGGGAGCGACCTGACCTGTCCCACGGGGTGGATCGGGGTGGGGACGCTCGCCGGATGGATCGACGAGGAACAACTGCTCGTCACGCGCGACGGCGGCACGGAACGGCAGCTGGCGGTGGCGAGCATCCGCGACAGCTCGTTCCGGATGCTGGATGAGACGACGCGGGAAGCGCCGGCGATTTCACCTGACGGTCGCTGGGTGGCGTGCGTCTGCGAGCGGTTTGGCTACGATGCCGACACGTGGTTCGTGATGCCTGTCGGGCGACGTGCCGAGGCGCGCCCGGTGGCCATGCGTCCGGGCGTGTCGAGGATCCGCGTGGCCTTTTCGTCGGTGGGGCGCCCGGCCCCCATCCGTCGCCTCGAGATCGACGTCGGCTTCTCCTCTCCGGCGGTGGGAGTTCCACACCGGCTCTCGGCGCGCGGGGTGGTCGGCGATCGGTTGACCAAACCGCTGCTGCGCGCGCGGTGGTCGTCGAGCGACCCATCGATCCTGGCGATCGACTCGCTGACCGGAGAAGCGAGACCGAGACTGCCGGGACGCGTGATGGTCCGGGCCGCACTGCCCGGCTGGACGACGGTGGAGCGCCCGGTGGACGTGCGCGCCGACGCGTCGCGCCCGTTGCTGGAGGAACGATGGGATAGCACGTGGGCCGGGCGCTGGGTCGACTTCGGCACGCCGCGCCCGG
>CAZVDJ010000166.1:0-7864 GCA_964626245.1 uncultured Gemmatimonadaceae bacterium | reverse complement strand
GCCGTAGTCGGACATCCACCGGTCACTCGCCTCCATGTAGCGCAGCTCGCGGTCGAACATGGCGATGGCCACCGGCGCGTTGCGCACGAACTCCGAGGTGAGCGTCGCCACGCGCTGGCGGAGCGCCTCCGCCTCCACCTGCGCCGTCACGTCGAGGTTCACCCCCACCATGCGGACCGGCGCCCCGTGGGCATCGCGGTAGACGCGCGCCATCGCGCGCACGTGCCGCTCCCCGCCCGTTCGCGGGCGGATCCGGAAGGTGGCGAACAGGCTCTCCTGCCCCGCCAGCGCGGCGCGCACGTGCGCATCCGCTCGCACCCGATCCGGCTCGGCCACCAGCTGCAGGAAGTCGTCGTAGTGCATCGGCGTCCCCGGCGGCACCCCGTACAGGGCGTGCATCTGCGCGTCCCAGTCCACGCGGTCCGACCCCACCTCCCAGTCCCACACGCCGATCCCCCCGGCCTTGGTCGCCAGCGCCATGCGCTCCAGGGCGCGATCGCGGTCCTGCTGCGCGTGCACCAGCTCCGTCACGTCCTGGAAGGTGCCGTAGAGCCGCGTCACCGACCCGTCGTCGCCGCGCTCCGCCTCGGCGCGCGCCATGGCCCAGCGCGAGCGACCACCGTCAGGCGCAAGCTCCAGCAGCATCTCGTACGGCTCCGCCCTGGCGATCGCATCGGCCACCGCCGCTTGCAGCCGCTCCCAGCTCGAGGCGGCGAACAGCTCGTGATGCCGCTCGAGCGGCGGGGCCTCCGGCGCCACGGGGAGCCTCACGATGCGGAACAGCTCGTCCGACCAGTGTGCGCGCCCCGAAGCGACATCCAGGCTCCACGATCCCGTGTGCGTGATCGCTTCCGCCCGCTGGAACTGCGTGCTGGTGGTGCGCAGGTCCGCGGCAACGCGTTCCAGCGCCTCGGTCCGCTGCCGCACGCGCTCCTCCAGTCGCCCCTGCAGTTCCTGCAGTGCGGCCTGGGCGTCGCGCAACTCCTGGATGTCGGTGTTCGTGCCGTACCACCGCAGCACCTCGCCCGTGGCATCGCGCAGGGGGACCGCGCGCGTCTTGAACCAGCGGTAGACGCCGTCGGAACGCCGGATGCGAAACTCCACGTCGAAGTCCCCCTTCGCCTCCACCGCGCGCTGCCACGCCCGGGTGGTGGCCTCGCGGTCGTCGGGATGGAGCTGGTCCAGCCCCAGCTGCTGCTCGGCGGGGAGCCCGGTGTAGGCGATCCACTGCGGACTCAGGTAGTCGCACGTGCCGTCGGCCCGGCAGGTCCAGACGAGGTGCGGCAGCAGTTCGACGAGGTGTTGCGGCATCCGCGGGGGCGCGCTGGGAGGCACCATTGGAGGGGAGCGGCGAGTCGGGAAGGAACCCACGCCAGAAGCTCCGCACCGGCGCAGGCGTTTTCCATCCGGGTAATCCCTCAGGGGTGGCGGGGAATTCGGCGGGAGGGAGGCTCTCCCCCACGGCGCCCGCCCGGGGCGTGCCCGCGCCCGGGGATCCTTCGGCAGGCAGGTGCCGGAACGGGCGGTTGCTCGTGCCGGTCGGAGGCGCGCGCGGACGGATTCCCGCACCGATCCCGGGGAGGAGGCGCTGAAACCCGGCGGGCGGGAGTCCCGAAGTGCTGCGCAGTCGTCCCCGCCACGTCGCCGATCGCCCCCTCTTCTTCGCCCCAGATGGAGACCCTCCTCCAGGACATCCGCTACGCCGTGCGCGGCCTGCGCCGTTCGCCGGGCTTCACCGCCGTGGCGATCCTCACCCTCGCGCTCGGCATCGGCGTGAACAGCGCGATCTTCAGCGTGGTGAACGCGATCCTCTACCGGCCGCTCCCGGTCGAGCGCCCCGAGGAACTCGTCGACATCTACGGCCATCCCGCCACGCAGCCGGCGCACGAGAGCCTCTCCTATCCCAACCTGACCGACTACGCCCGGCAGGCCACCACGCTCTCGGGCGTCATCGGCTACTCCAACTTCTTCGCCAACGCCACCATCGACCGTGCCTCCGACATGGTCATCGGCGAGGTCGTCACCGAGCGTTACTTCGAGGTGCTGGGGGTACGGCCGGCGCTGGGGCGCACCTTTACGGCGGAGGAGAACTCGGCGGGGAAGGGGCTCCCCGTGGCGATCCTCTCGCACCGGCTGTGGGAACGCCGCTTCGGCGGCAGGCGCGACGTGCTGGGGACGCAGTTCCGCATGAACGGCGAGCTGTTCACCGTGGTTGGGGTCGCCCCCGAGAACTTCGGCGGGATGATGCCGGCCGTCACCGCGCAGATGTGGCTTCCGCTGGCGATGGCCGAGGTGGTGGAGCCGATCGGGAACAACCGCACGACGGGACCGCTCGTGGGCGCCGCGCGTGCGGAGCGTCGCGGGCAGCACTGGCTGTGGATGCGCGGGCGCATGAAGGGCGGCGTCACCCCGGCACAGGTGCGCACCGAACTCGAGACGATCGCCGCCCGGCTGGCGCGAGAGCATCCGGACGTAAACGCGCAGGAGCGCGTCGTCGTCGTCCCCACGTCGCAGGTGCGCATCAACCCCGACGCCGACCGCGCCGTTCGGCCGGTCGGGCTCGTCCTCGTGGGCGCCGTGACGCTCGTCCTCGTGGTGGCGTGCGGGAACCTGGCCAACCTCCTCCTGGCGCGCGCGGCGCGGCGGCGACGCGAGCTGTCGATGCGGCTCGCGCTGGGGGCCAGCCGCGGCCGGCTGCTCCGCCAGCTGCTCACCGAGAGCATGGTGGTGGCCGTGGGCGGCGGACTGGTGGCGGTGCCGCTGGCCGCGTGGCTCTCGCTCCTGTTCGTGCGCGTGCGCCCGCCGCTCCCTTTGGACCTGGGGCTCTCCCTCACCCCCGACTGGCGCGTCCTGGCGTTCACCGCCGTCACCGCCATCGCGACGGGACTGCTCATCGGCGTCCTCCCGGCGCTGCGCGCGTCGCGGCCCGACCTGGTGCCCGCCATGCGCGACGGCGGGACATGGATGGGTGGCGTGCGGCGGCACTTCGAGCTGCGCGATGCGCTGGTGGTGGGGCAGGTGGCGGTCTCGCTGGTGCTGGTGGTGGCCGGGACGCTCCTCGTCCGGAGCGTGCAGGCCGCGGGGCACGTGGCGCTGGGCTTCGACGGCGATCGCATGGCCCAACTCGCGCTTGCGCCCGAGATGAACGGCTACGACCGGGCGCGGGCGCTCGACCTGATCGCCAAGGCCCGCGCGAGGCTGCAGGCGCTGCCGCAGGTGGAGGGGGTCGCCCTTGCCAGCCGCCTCCCGCTCTCGCTCAACAACAACGGCTTCGCCGTCTTCATCGACGGGCACCAGGCGTCGCCCAGCGACCGGCCCTACAGCATCGACGGCGCGCGCGTGGACGAGCACTACGTCCCCACGCTGGGGCTGCGGCTGCTGGCCGGGCGCGCGCTCGAGGCGGCCGACGTACTCGAGCAGCGCCGCGTGGTCGTGATCACGCGGGCCATGGCGCAGCGCCTCTGGCCCGGCCAGGAAGCGGTGGGGCGCGACCTGCGGCTGCGGTGGGCGGGGGACCCGTACCGCGTGGTGGGGGTGGTGGACGACTACAAGGTGAATACGCCCGGCGAGTCGCCCACGCCGTTCCTGCACCTGCCGAGGCAGACGGACGACAGCTTCGCGAACTTCATCGTCCGCACGCGCGGCGCCGCCGCCCCGCAGCTGCAAGCGCTGGTGCGCGAGTTCCACGCGATCGACCCCGACCTGGTCTTCCTGGACCAGGGGACGCTGCGCGACCTGGCGAACGTGCGCCTCTTCCCGGTGCGCGCCGGGGCGGTGATCCTGGGCGCCTTCGGCGGGCTGGCGCTCCTGGTGGCGGCGATCGGGTTGTACGGCGTCATCGGCTACTCCGTGAGCCGTCGCGTGAAGGAGATCGGGATCCGCAAGGCGTTAGGCGCGGAGTCGCGCGCCGTGGTGGGGATGGTGATGCGCCAGGGAATGACGCTGGTGCTGGTGGGCGGCGCGGTGGGGTTGGGGCTGGCGGCGCTGGCGAGCCGCGCGCTCACCGCCGTGCTCTTCGTGGAGCCGTTCGACCCACTGAGCTTCATGGCGGCCTTTGCGGTGCTGGCACTCGTGGCCGGGGTCGCCAACGGCGTGCCGGCGTGGCGGGCGTCGCGCGTGGACGCGATGGTGGCGCTGCGCGCGGAGTGAGGCGAGGAGGGCCGGCACCGGCGAGGGGGGCCGGCCCGGCCCAGGAGCAGCGCCCCCTCAGCGCGGCAGCCTGACCCGCGACAGGTCGGGGATCGCCGGCGCCTCGCGCCGCACGCGCTCCACCTCCGCGATCTCGATCGGGATCGACCGCGACAGCCACTCGTGCCCGGTCGGCGTCACCAGGACGTCGTCCTCGAAGGCGACGCGCATCCCGTTCAGCACCGCGCCCTGCTCGATCGCGAGGACCATGCCAGCCTTCAGCGGCTGCACGTATTCGCCGTGGTCGTGCACCTCCATGCCGATGTAGTGCCCGATGCCGTAGGTGTAGGTCTTGTCCAGCCCTCCGGCGTCGCGCAGCATCTGCACCGCCAGGTCATGCAGTTCGCGCCACGTCACCCCGGGGCGCACGCGCGCGATCACGGCCTTCTGCACGTCGAGCACGGTGGTGTAGAAGGCCCGCTGCTCGGGCGTGAAGGTGGCGTTCGCGGGCCACACGCGCTGCACGTCGGCCGAGTGCTGCTCCCACTCCGCGCCGGTGTCCATGTGCACCAGGTCGCCAGGCGCAACTACCGCCCCCCGCTCACGCGCCTCCATCTCCTCGCGCGCGGTGGCGTACGACGCCTCGCGCGCGCGGCCGGCCGAGGTGCCGGTGGGAAAGCCGAACCGCGCCCCGTTGTAGCGGTACACGAAGTCGGTCACCTCGCCGATCTCGCGCGTCGTCAGTCCCGGTCGGGTGGCGCGCATGGCCTCCTGGATCCCGTGACCCGTGATGGCCACGGCGCGCCGGATTGCAGCCTGGGAGAAGGCGTCGTGGATCATGCGCTGGCGGTCGATCAGGTCGCCCGCATCGCGCATCTCGATCTCGGGGCTCGCCTCGCGCAGGCGGGCAACGAGCGCCAGGCGCGGATTGGACGGCTCGTTGAGGTTGGTGAACCGCGGGTAGTTGAACCAGATCACCTTGCGCGAGTCGCCCAGCCCTCGCGCCAGGTCCGAGGCCACCGGCTTGAAGCGCAGCTGCGTGATGCGCAGGTTGCGGAAGTCGGTGAGCGCACTCGACAGGTCCTCGAGGAAGCGCCCGTACGGGAAGACGTGCGTCATGCCCGTCAGCTCCTGCACGGTCTTCACGTCGTCGGAGGTGTAGAGCAGCTCGCGGTACTGCTCGCCCCGCGGGTTGAGGACGAGCACGGAGCCCGGCGGCTGCGAGCGCGCAAGCCCGGTGTAGTACGTGAAGTCGTGGTTCTCCGTTTCCGGCACCATGAACTCGTACAGGTTGGGTTGCGAGCGGTCGGCGCTCTGGATGATGGCGACTCCCTCACCCAACCGCTCGAGGAGGAGGCGTCGCCGTGCCGTTGCCGCCTCCTGCAGCGAGGGGACGGGCTGGGCCTGCGCTTCCCGCGTGGCGCCGAGGAGACCCAGCAGGAGCACGAGCGGACGGAAGGGGACGGAGCGTCGACGCATGGGGCGGGGATGGTGGAGGTATGGCCGTGCGGGACTCACGCCCCGAACTGCCGCAGGTGATGGTCCAGGTGCTTGTATTCCAGCACCGCCCACTCGTCAGGCGTGAGCGGGCCGAAGCACGGATGCGGTCGCGCGGTGCACGCCGACGGCCCCGTGGCGAAGCGATCGATGAGCTGCAGCAGGCGCGCGCGCTCGCGCTCGAAGTCGCGCGCGTCCGACACGATGAAGTCGGGCGCCGTGGGCGCGTTGCGCATGATGGGGGCATCGTTCCCCAGCGCCTGCCCCTTGACCAGGCGCCCGAACAGCCGGCCGATGAACATGCGCGGCATGTCGCGATCACCCAGCGCCCCCTCCAGGCCGATCGCCATGTGCGCCACGGCCTGCGCCGCCGTCATCTTGCCCCACTGCCGGGACGAATCCGCCCGCAGCGTGGCGAGTCGCGCCTTCACTTCGGCCACCCGCGCCGGGTCATGCAGATGTCGCATCGCAACCTCCTCCGTCAGAAGCCCATGGCGTAGCCGGTGCGCCGCGGATCGGCGCCGGCGATCAGTCGTCCGGTCTTCGGATCGCGCGCGATCACCTGCATGTGCCCCAGGCTTCCCCACCCGGGGAGCACGGTCACCGCGTGCCCCATCGCCCGAAGCGCCGCGATGTCGCTGGCACTCGCGCGCCCCTCGATGCGTACCTCGATGGCCGCTCCCGGCTTGTAGAAGTTCGGCTCCGCGTCCAGCGAGAAGCGTGGCGCCTCGATCGCCTCCTGCACGGGGAGCTGCTCGTCCAGGAGGCGCACGAGCACCTGGAACTGCGTCTGCCCGATCGTCTCCCCACCGGGCGTGCCGAAGACGAAGCGCAGGGCGCCATCCCGCAGCACGATGACCGGCGAGTTGTTGAGGATCGGGACCTTCCCCGCCCCCACGTAGTTGACGTGGTCGGCGTACGGCGCGGTGGAACCCAGGCGCATCCCGTTGTTGAGGAGGAGTCCGGTCTTCCCTACCACCACATTGGTGCCGAACAGCCCGCCTAACGTTGGCGTCACGCCGATGGCATTCCCCGCCTTGTCCACCACGGAGACGGAGGTGGTGTGCTGCTCACCGTCGATGCGCTCCGGAAAGCGCGGGGCGGCGGCGGCGGGCGGTGCTGCCGTCGGCGCCCCCGCCGGTGCCCCCGCCGGCGGGAAGGCCCCCGCCCGCGACGGATCGATGAGGGCGCGGCGCGCCGTGGCGTAGTCCTTCGCCAGCATCCCCGCGGCCGGGACGCGGTACCTGCCCGGATCGGCCACGTAGCGGTAGACGTCCGACTTGGCCACCTTGATCGCCTCGATCTGCGCGTGCCACGAGGGCGCTCCCGCCCTGGAGAGGTCGAACCCCTCCACCAGGTTCGCCTGCATCAGCACCTCGAAGCCGCCGCGCGAGGTGGCAGGGTTCGAGTACACGTCGAAGCCGCGATAGGTCGTGTGCAGCGGCTCGGTCCACGTCGGCTGGTAGCGCGCCAGGTCGGCGGCGGTGAGGTCCCCCCCGTTCTCCCGGAAGAAGCGATCGATCTCCCGGGCGATGTCCCCCTTGTAGAAGCGGTCGAACGCCGCCTGGATCGCCGCCACCCGCGACGCGCCGCGCCCCCGCGCCCGGCGCTCCGCCTCCACCAGCTTGCGCATCGTCGCCGCGTAGTCGGGGTTGCGAAAGAGCTCCCCCGCCTTGATCGGCTCCCCGCCCGGCAGGAACAACGCCGCCGTGGTGGGATAGCGCGACAGGTTCGCGCGCCCGCGCGCAATCGAGCCGGCCAGCATCCGGTCGATCGGGTACCCCTGCTCCGCCAGCTCGATCGCGGGCGCGGTGACCTGCGCCAGCGTCATCGTCCCAAAGCGCTGCAGCACCGCCAGGTACCCGCCCAGGTTGCCGGGGACGATACCGGCCTTCATCCCCGCATTGAGCATCGCCGGTGTCATCTCGGCCGGGCGGAGCGCCCTGGGGGCGGCGCCCGCCATCGAGAGCGACCAGACCTTGCCGCTCGCCTTGTGGTACAGCGTCACGAAGCCGTTCCCCCCGATCCCGTTCATCTCCGGTTCGCCCATCGCCGCCGCGAAGCCCACCGCCACCGCTGCGTCGAAGGCGTTGCCCCCCTGTACGAGGATCCGGAGTCCGGCGGCCGCCGCCACCGGGTGCCCCGCGGCGACGACGCCGTTGAGCCCCGTGACCGCCGGGCGCGTCTGGAGGCGGAGGCCGCGGTCCGGCGCCAGGCGGCGCTCCTGGCCGACGGCGTG
>CAZVDJ010000165.1:0-7864 GCA_964626245.1 uncultured Gemmatimonadaceae bacterium | reverse complement strand
GTCCCACCAACGCAGCACGCACCAGACAGACGTCCCACCCTGCACTCGCTGGGTGGGACGTCTGCGTTGGGCGTCCAGGACGCACCGCGAGCCGTGAATCGGGACTTCGTTACTGCGGCGCGGACCTCGGCAGCTCCTGCATCCACAGCCGCAGGGCGGCCGCCTCTCCTTCGGCGCCCAGTTGCTGGAAGAGAACCAGGGCATCCACGGCGTCCACGCGCGCGCCGTCGGCATCACCCTCCGCCAGCCGCAGCTCGGCGCGGGCGCGCAGCGTCTCGGCGGCGTTGAGCATGGCCCCCAGCGTCCGGGTCTGGAGCAGCGCTTCGTCCAGCAGCGCGACCGACTCCGCGTGCTTCCCCTGGCGCATGCACGCCACGCCCGCCAGGCGCAACGCATCGGCCCGTCGCACCAGGTCCCCCACGGCGGCAAAGTCCTGCGCCACGCGTCGCGCCGATGCCTCCGCCCACGACGGGTCGCCGCGTCGAAGCGCGATCTCCGCCCGTCCCAGGCGCGCGTGTGCCTCCATGCGCGGCTCCGCCGACTCGCGGGCGTGCATCACGCTGCGCTGCTCCAGCTCGTCGGCCTCCTGCAGGCGTCCCAGGTCGCGATAGGTAATGGCCATGTTGTGGAAGGCCTCGGCAAGCCCCAGCCGATTGCCCAGCCGCTGGTGCGCCGAGACGGCCAGGTTGTAGAGCGCCATCGCCTCCGCCCACTTCCCCTCGATGTTGGCAATGGCGCCAAGGTTGTTCATGGCGCGCGCCACCACCGCGTCGTCACCGTCTTCCCGCCCCTGCTCCATGGCCCGCGTGAACGCCTGGCGCGCGTCATCCAGCTCGCCTTGCTCGAAGTGCGCCGCCCCGCGCAGCAGCATGGCCCGCCGCACGTGACGGCGATCCTCGCTCCCCTCGTGCGCGGGGAGTGCGGCCTGCAGCCACTCGCGTGCTTCGCGCGACTGCCCGGTCCGCAGCAGCGCCTCCGCCAGCAACGTGGTGCACTCCAGGTTGTCGCCAACCGCGTCACGCTCCTCCTGCAGGAGCGCGCCAACCGAGTGCCACGCCCCGCTTGCCGCCAGGCGCTGCGCCTCGGAACGAAGGGCCACGACCCGCGAGTCGAACATCAGCGGATCCCGGCGGGGGTCACGAACGCGCCATCACTCATGGGCGTCCTCCACCAGTGCCGCGTCGTCCTCGTCCCGCTCCCCGTCCAGCAGCCGTTGCAGCCGCGGCCTGGAGATGCGCAGGCGGCGCGCCGCCTCACTCTTGTTTCCGCCCGTCACGTCCAGCGTGCGCGCCACGGCGGCGCGAATGATGTCGCCCAAGGGCGCGGGAAAGGGGATCTCCTCCGTGGAGTCTCCCGCGCCCGACGTCTCCAGCTCGAAGCAGTCGGCGTCGAGCGTCGACCGCCCGCTCAGCAGCACGGCACGCTCCACCACGTTGCGCAGCTGGCGGATGTTCCCGGGCCAGTCGTGCTCCGCGAGCACGCGTTCCGCCGACGCGGTGAGCGTGGGACGGGCGATGCCGTACTCGGCGGCGAAGCGCGACAGGAAGTGGCGAGCCAGCGGGACGATGTCGGCCCGGCGCTGACGCAGCGGGGGGAGCACCACCGGCACCACGTTGAGCCGATAGAACAGGTCCTCGCGAAACGCGCCGCGCCGCACCGCGGCGTCGAGCTGCATGTGCGTCGCCGCAATCACGCGCACGTCGATGGCGATGTTGCGCGTTCCGCCCACGCGTCGAATGGTGTGCTCCTGCAGCGCGCGCAGCAGCTTGGTCTGCAGCGGGAGCGCCAGGTTGCCGATCTCGTCCAGGAAGACCGTCCCTCCCTGCGCCATCTCGAACAGGCCGGGCTTGGCCGCGCTGGCGTCGGTGAACGCCCCCTTCTCGTGCCCGAACAACTCGCTCTCGAGGAGGTTGTCGGGAAGCGCCGCGCAGTTGATGTCGACGAACGGCCCTTCGCGCCGAGGGCCGTTGTAGTGGATGGCGCGCGCCAACAGTTCCTTGCCGGTCCCGGTCTCCCCCGTGATCAGGACGGTCACCTGGTGATGCGGGATCACGCGCGCCGCGCGCTCGAGCGCAGCGACCAGGGCGCGGCTCGTCCCCAGGATTCCATCGAAGCGATACCGACTGGCCTCGCCGTTGGCGAAGGCCCGCCGTCGCTCGTGCACCAGCAGCCGGTCGGTGCGCTCCTTCAGCCAGGAGCGCAGGAGGTCCAGGTCGGACGGGAGGAGGAAGAAGTCGTCGGCACCCGCGCGCAGCACGCTGGCCGCCATGCGGTGGTTCGCGTGCGACCCGACGGCGGCGAACGTCGCCTCGTGCTGCGACAGGTCGCGCGACAGGGCGGGGAGTGCCTCCTCGTCGCCGGCCGCCGCCAGCAGCACGAGCGTGCGCTCACCGTCGATGGACGACGGCATCTCCCGCACCACCCGGAGGGTAAGGCCCGCTTCCTCGGCAAGCGCCGCCCACGCCTCGGCAAACGAGTCGTTGACGGCGTACACCAGCAGCGAGGGAGCCGGCATCGCGTTAGGCGCGGGGCGTGGGGAGGGTGACGTGGTCGCGGCCGGCGCTCTCGCCCGCGCCGGCGCGACCGGTTCACCACGCGATAGCATAACTGGTGAACCCATGCACCTTGGTCTCCACTTCGTCCAGTCCCACCGACAGGATGCTGGCCTGCTTGAGCCACGGCGACAGCGCACTCTCCCGCTTCCACAGGGCCAGCCGTCGCTCGATGCGCGCATCCACGCCGTTGATCACGCCGTCGTGGTTGAAGTCATCGTCGGCCTCCAGGTAGCTCATCTTGAGGTCGGCCGGGTTGGCGGACGAAAAGACGAGTCCGGAAGGCTGGAATTCGACCTCGAGCGTCGACGGGTCCACCAGCGTCATCGTGATCAGGACCGAGTCGCCGGGTGCGAACGGCGTGCCGTCCGGGCGAAAGGCCAACGATCGTTTGCGGACCCGGAATCGCAGGAATTCCGTCGAGTCGGTGTCGCCCGGACGGGCCGCGTAGTACATGCTCACGCGGCTCTCCCGTCCCACCTTGGCCCAGAACGACACCACGGGATTCGCGATGGCCGGTGCGCCAGGCGCTGGCGCGATGAACGACGGCCCGGGATCGGCCGCGACCACGTTGCCGGCTGCGTCCTGCTGGGCGTCCGCCGCGGCATCCGGTGCCGACGGAGCGGGATGACAGGCGACCATGAGAAGGGTCGTCGTCGCCAACCAGCGGCGCACAGCCGGTTGGACAGAGAATGGAAAGCGGCTCACGGATTCCTCGGCTGCGACGGGTGGGAGAGGCGCGCCCGGTCCCAAACCACGGGGAGCGGGCGCGACGTCAGTCGCACTGAGTGCAGGGGTGGGAGTCCGGCGCGACGCCCGCAACGCAGCCGGCGCGTCACGAGGTGGAACCGGGTGGCAGGGCTCAGCGGATCTGGCGAGTACTTGATAATTCACCTGTCAAGCAAGGCACGCGGTGCTCGGCATCACACAGTCGTGGCCGGTCGGACTCGTGCCGGCGCGCGGGGCGGCGACCTCGCGCCGCACCCCTCACGGCTCGTGCAATGACGGTGCGCGGCCGTCGCTTGACACAAAGCGTTGCAGCAGAACGTGTTACGCGCGCGGCGGTTCCACATGCTGCATCGCGGCGATGCAGCCGCCGCCTCGAATCGTTGCAGCAGTTGCGGCCGCTCCCCCAGCTCCGCACGGGCATGACAGCTTCCTCCCGCGTCGGCGTGATTGGTGATCGCGCCTGTCATATGCCCCGGACCTCCGAGACACCCACTCCCCGAAGGCAGCATTCACCTGCGCCCCGCCACAGGCGGAAGGGAGACCACATCATGCGCGCCATCGTTCGCCCGCCGTCCACGCGATGGCTCAGGGCCGTGACCATTGCACTCGTCGCCGCGGCGGCCGCCTGCGAGCAGCCGTCGGCGCCAGCGACGGTCCACCTCGACACTCGCGGCACCCTGGCCGACTACCAGGCGCTGCAGGAGCTCTTCGCGTCCGAGGGCTTTGCCGGGGTGCAATCGCTCGGCGGGCGCACCCCCATGTCGGCGAGCAGCGCCATCGCCGCCGCCCGCGCGCTCCCGGCACTCGCCAGCGGCAACGGTGCACGGTCGGGCCGGCAGTACGCCCTCGACCTCTTTCGCGCGGCCACGCGACAGGCGTCGGCGCTCGACCGGTCGTCGTTTGCCAAGACGATCATCTCCGACCGCCACCTCGGGCGCACCCTCGTCTACAGCGCCGCGCTCGACCGCTACGTGATCGACTCGGCGCGCACCGGCGCCCCATCCAACGGCGTGCGCTTCATCGTCTACGAAACGGATGCCGGCGGCAAGCCGATCCCCACTCGCGAGATCGGGCGCGCCGACCTCATCGACGAGGGAGCGGGCACAGGCGAGGCCATCGCGCTGCGCCTCCTGGTCGTGACGCGCGGCTCCACCCGGCTCGACTACCGCACGCGGGTGGAGATGGGGAATGGCACCGCCGCCATCGACGTGAGCGGATTTGCTGCTGACGGCGCCGAGCGGCTGGACTTCAACGTCAAGCTGCGCGGTCGCACCGGGAGCGGCGCCCCAACGCTGGACGCGGACTTCGACTTCGGCGTGCAGCCGCGCAACTTCACCGTCACCGGACAGGTGCGCGGCGTGCAGGACGGACGCGAGGGCGAAGGGTCGGTGGCACTCACGGCTCGGCATCAGTCCAACGCCCTGCGCGTCTCGCTCACGGGTGACGCCGGCAAGGTGAACGGCAGCATCACCTGGAACCGAACGCCCTACATCACCATTTCCGGCCCTGCGGCCAACCCCGACCTGCGAGGGCCGACCGGGGAGCCGCTCACCGCGGAAGAAGTGCTCGTGGTGCGCGCCGTGATGCGCCTGTCGGACGATGTCTTCGACCTGGTCGAAGCGCTCGTCGAGCCGGTGGAGGATCTCGTCCTGCTGGGCTGGTTGTTGTAGGCGGGAGGCCGACTGCCCGACCGCCGCCCGTATATTGTCCCGGTCCCCTGGTGGCCACGCCACCGGGGGACCCACTCCGTCTCCGCCTTCCGGGTACCGCGCATGCCGACCCCCCCGCGCTCCGCCGTTGCTGCCTTCCGTCGTTTGGTCGCCGTGCTGCTCATCACGCCGGCCGTCGTCACGGCGCAGCAGTCCACCACCCGTGGCCTCTCGGTCGGCGCCCACCTGCAGGCCACCTCCCTCACCGTGGAGGCCGACGACCCCAGCAACGGCGGCGGACTGGGCCTTCGGCTCGGCTACGGCTTCAACCGCATCGTCACCGGCTTCGTGCAGCTTGACGGCTCCACCATCACCATCGAGAACGGCAGCACCATTGTCGGCGACTGGGCGCTGGCACACGCCGAGGTGGGGGCACGCTTCCACTTCGCCAATTCGCTGCGCCGATGGGTCCCCTACCTCGAGGTCTCGGCCGGGCCGCGCGCGGTGAGCGTCGGGGACGCCTCGGTCAATGGCCAGACGGTCGACGACGTGACCTTCAGCGGCGGCGGCTTTACCATGGGCGGCGGGCTTTCCACCTACCTCACGCGCAAGGTCGCCCTCGACGTCTCGCTCAAGTTCACCAGCGGCACCTTCAACAAGGTCGACCTGGGGAGCGTCTCCATCAACAACATCGACATCGACGCCACCTCGTTCCGTTTCGGCGTCGGCTTTGTATGGTGGCCGAAGTCGTGAGCGCTACGGCGACTCGCGCTCGCCTTCCTTGGCGGCCGGCTCGGTGCGCAACCGGTTGAGCGTCTGCTGCTGCTGAGGGGTCAGGAGGTTCTTGATGCGCACCAGCAGCGTCAGGTGCCCCTCCTTGATCCGTCGCTCCGTCTGCATCACGCGCTCCAGCCGGTCGCGCGCCCGGTCCAGGTCCACGCGCGGCCGCCCCAGCTCTCCCGCCAGCGACTCCACGTGATCCTGCAGCTCCCACTGCAGGCTCACCACCTGCCCTTGCAGCTCGCGGATCAGCCGGCTGATGGCGTCACGCTGCTCATCGGTCAGCGCGATGGCGCGCCGGTGCTTCATGATCAGCTCCGGCTCGAACAGCGTCCGCGCAATCGGGTCGTCGATGGAGGGGGCCGCCTGCGCCTGTGCGCGCGCGGACGGCACCACCCCCAGCGCGCCGAGCGCGATCACGGCCGCCAGCAGGCGTCGTCCCGACCGGCGGGCAGGTGCGAAGGGCATCACATGGGTCTCCGGGAGGCGCCGGCACCCGTCCCGAGGACTGGCAGTCGGCGCAGGTATTCAGAACCAGGAACGGCCAGCAACCCGTCGGTGGGAAGGGTGAGGGTGCGCTCCACCCGCGACCACTCCGCCACCGTCCGCTCGAAGTCGCGTTCCGCCGAACGCGAGGGAGAGAGCAGGATGGCGGCAAGCCCCGCCGCCACCGCCAGCGGCGTCGCCGCCAACGCCCATGCCCAGCGTCGCCGCCCGCGAGACCAACGCTCGGGAGCAGGGCGCGCCCCGGCCAGCGGCTCCGGCGCCGACTCGGGCGGCGCCTCCGGCGCCGACTCGGGCGGCGCCTCCGTCGCCGCGGCGCGTGCGCGCGACAGCATCGCCGCAAAGGGCGGCGCCTCACGAGCGTCGGCGTCCCTCGCAGCGGAATAGTGTCGCCGCAGCTGTTCGTGCAACTCGTCGCGAGCCGTCATCGCACGTCTCTCCCGTCGTCAAGGCGTCCGCCCAGCAGCGTCCGCAACCGCTTCTTCGCCCGGTCATAGTGAACGCGCGCCGACCCCACCGACACCCCCATCACCGCCGCCGACTCGGCGATGCTCAGTTCCTGCTGGAACACCAGGTGCAACACGTCACGCTGCCGGTCGGGGAGCTGCGAGACCGCGACCCGTAGCGCCTCGTGCTCCTCGCGCGCCGCAAGCACCGCGTCCGCAGACGGTGCCGGCGACTCGGGCTCCGCCAACCGCTCCATGGGCAGCTCTCGCCAGCGTCGGCGCCGGCTCTCCAGCGCGGTGAGTCGTATCACCCCAAAGAGCCAGGTGCGGAACGACGACTCGCCCCCGTAGCGCGCTGCCCCCGACAGCACCTTCACGTACGCCGACTGCAGGACGTCGGCGGCCTGGTCCGCGTCGCCGTCGCAGCAGCTTCGCGCCCAGCCGAAGCTCGCCTCGTGCAGCGCTTCGAGCGACGCTTCGAGGTCGGGGGCGGTCGGCGCGGGAAAGGCCATTCGGTAAAGGTGTGGTGCGCATCCCGAGGTGAGTGAGGGGGCCCGCCCCTTCATATGACAGGGGGCCTTGCCCCCCGAGATCGGCCGGGGGTGAAACCGGGCGGGCAACCATTCCGTTCCCCCCAGTGTCTGAGGGGAAGTCGCTTCTCACACCCTGCCCGAACCGCCGCCATGCCCGACAACCTCCCGCTCCCCCTGCTCAAGGGAACGCTCGACGTCCTGGTGCTCAAGGCGCTCGCGTGGGAGCCCATGCACGGCTTCGAGATCACCACCTGGCTGGAGGATCGCTCCGGCGGGCTGGTGGCCGCCGACGAAGGGGCCCTCTACCACGCGCTTCACCGCCTGGAGGAGCGCGGCTTCATCGGCTCCGAGTGGCGCGTGACGGAGAACAACCGGAAAGCGCGCTATTACCGGTTGCTCCCTGCCGGACGCGCGCACCTCAGGACCGAGGGGAGCAACCTGGAGCGATACGCCCGCGCCCTTACCGCCATCCTTACGGAGAGCCCCGCATGAAGCGCCGTCCCCGACTCGTCGACCTTGGCGCGCACCCGGATCGCGCCGCCGAGGAAATGCGCGACGAACTCGCGCATCACATGGAGGCCCGCGCCGCGCGCCTGGTGGAACAGGGGTGGGACCCGGAGGCCGCCCGTGCCGAGGCCGAGCGTCGGCTGCAGCCGCACGCGGGCGCCCTC
>CAZVDJ010000164.1:0-7877 GCA_964626245.1 uncultured Gemmatimonadaceae bacterium | reverse complement strand
CCGGGTCCGTCGCTGGCCTCCGTCCCCAGCCCCCCCAGCCTCCCGCCCGCCGCCGTCATCCGCTTCATTCCAGTAGTTCCCTCGTATCCACGCCCAGCGACCGCGCCGCCATGACTCACGCGCAGACCTCGACCAGCTCCCTTCGGCGTCTTCCCGGCCGGGCGTCGCGCCCACGTAGATCGGCCGGCACGTTCAGCGCACTCGGCGCCCTCCTTCTGGTCGCCGCCTGCGCCGTGAACCCCGCCACCGGCAAGCGCGAACTCTCGCTCGTGGGCGAGGGGCAGGAGATCCAGATGGGGCTCGAGGGGGCCAAGGCCGCCGCAGCCCAGATGGGGATCTATGGCGACAGCGCCATCCAGCGTTATGTGCGCTCACTGGGCGAGCAGGTGGCCAAGGTGGGCGAGCGACCGGGACTCCCCTGGTCGTTCACCGTGGTCGACGACCCGATCGTCAACGCCTTCGCCCTCCCTGGCGGCCCGGTCTTCATCTCGCGCGGGATCCTCACGCACATGAACTCCGAGGCGCAGCTCGTCTCGGTGCTGGGTCACGAGGTCGGCCACATCACCGCCAAGCACTCGGTGAGCCAGATCTCCAAGCAGCAGCTCCTGGGCGGGCTCTTCACCGTTGGGATGATCCTGAGCCCGGAGCTGCAGCAGTTCGGCGGACTCGCGGGCCAGGGGCTCGGCCTCCTCTTCCTCAAGTACGGCCGCGACGACGAGATCCAGGCCGACGACCTGGGCTTCCGCTACATGACGCGCATCGGCTACGAACCGCGCGAGATGGCGGAGATGTTCAAGACGCTGCAACGCGTCTCCGGGGGCGGGTCACGCGGAACGCCGGAGTGGCTCTCCACGCATCCCGACCCGGGGAACCGCGTGGCCAGGACTGGCGAACGCATCACGGCGGCTGGCCCCACGATTGCCGCCGCCAGGCGCGTGGAGCGCGACGCCTTCCTTCGGCGCCTGGACGCGATGATCTATGGCGATGACCCACGCCAGGGATACTTCGAGCAGGGGACCTTCTATCACCCCACCCTCAAGTTCCGCTTCGCCTTTCCCACCGGGTGGCGCACGCAGAACTCGGCGTCGGCGGTGATCGGCGCCAGCGCGCAGGGCGACGGCCAGATCACCCTGGAGCTGGCCGGGTCGATGGCGCCGCTGCAGGCGCTGTCGACCTTCCTGGGCCAGCAGGGGATCAGCGCCGGTTCCACGCGCACCGCCAGCATCAACGGCCTCACCGCCGCCATCGGCCAGTTTGCCGCCGCCACGCAGGACGGCGGGCGCCTGGCCGGCTACGTGGCCTTCATCCAGCTCGATGGCACGACGTATCGACTGCTCACCATCGCCACCGCGCAGGCCATCCAGCAGTACGACGCCGCCTTCCTGGCCACGATCAATTCCTTCGCCCGCCTCACCGATGCGCAGAAGCTCGCGGTGAAGCCGATGCGCGTTCGGCTGGTGACCACCTCACGCGCCATGACGGTGGCCGACTTCCATGCGCAGTATCCGTCGGCCGTCCCCGTGGCGACGATCGCCCTGATCAACGGACTGGACACCGGCGCGACGATCCCCTCAGGGACGCTGATGAAGCGCGTGGTGGTGGAGTAGCGCGCGGCGGTCTGCGTCAGAGAAAGAGGAACGCGGCGCGGTCCTCGCCCGTGAGGGCGCGGATCATGCGTTCGTACACGCGTGCCCCGCGGTCGCCGTTGGTGAAGACGACCATCGCCGTCCCAGCGGACGGATTGGCGAAACAGAAGTGCTTGTAGCCGGGGTTGTCGCCCCACTGCCACCCGGCCACGCCGCGCGGCGTCGTCTCCAGGCCAAGCCCAAGCCCCCACTGGACCACGTCGTTGCCGCGCACCTGCGGCGTGAACATCTGAGCCACGACGGCCGCGGCCGCTCCGCCAGCTGCACGCGCCGAGCACAGGTGCTGCAGGAAGCGCGTGAAGTCGGTGATCGTCGTGTACAGGCTGGCCGCCGCGTTGGGGACCAGGAAGTTGGGGAGGACGGGAAGGGCGGCGTCGGCGGTGCGCAGCGCCTGCTCGGCGTCTTCCACCGTCAGGTCATCGATCGTCCCGCCGCGCGCTGCGACGATACGCCGCATCTCGAGCAGCGCCGGCCGCCCGAACGCCGGCACCGGCTCGCCACGGCCGTTGTGTCCCACGGCGAGGTGCGGCTCCAGCGCCTCGCCTAACGCCAACGCGGAGCGCGCCATTCCCAGCGGCTGGAAGACGCGCTCGCGCACCAGCACGCCCAGCGCCCGCCCGGTCAGCTTCTCCAGCACGCGCTGCAGGAAGAAGTAGCCCTCGCCGGAGTACGACCAGCGCGACCCCGGCTCGAAGTCGGCGGTGAGCGCCTGCTGCATGTTGTTGCGCCAGTTGCGCCACCCGCCGCTGTGGCTCAGCAGGTGACGGGTGGTGATGGTGCGCGCACGCGCGTCGCCGGCGTTGGGAAGCGGGAGGTAGTCGGCGACGGGGCGGTCGAGCGAGAGCACGCCGTCATGCGCCAGCGCGAGGAGCGTATACGCCACCACCGGCTTGGTGAGCGACGCAGCCGCGTACACCGTGTCGGCCGAGGTGGGCGTGGCCTCGCCCGCGCGTCGGACGCCAGCCATGCGGGTGGTCACGCGCGTCCCGTCCACCATGGCCAGCGCCACCGAGGGGACCGCCGCCAGCCGCAGCATGCGCTCCAGCTCAGGTTGCGGCAGCGACGGCGGCTGATCGGTTGGCGCCGTCCCGGTCAGCCCCGATGAGTCGCCGCCGCGCTCCGGCGGCGAGGCTATGGCGCGTCGGCCAAGCGCCGTAAGCGCGCCGGCTCCGGCCAGGGTGACGAGGGCGGTGCGACGGTGCATGGGAAGGACTCGTTCAGTGGGGAGCGATGTCGGGGGACATCTCGTCTGACAGCGGGATCGCCCGCGGCGTTTCCCCGTTCCGTCGACTGGGAGTGGTTTCAAGACCCGCGGCCGCAGCGCCGGCGCCCCGCGCCGGCAAACGGCGCGGTTACGGGTCGTGAAACCACCGGTAGTAGTCAGCGCACCACGGCCACCGCCTCGATCTCCACCAGCCATTCGGGCCGCGCGAGTGCCACCACCTGCACAAAGGTGCTGGCCGGGAGCGCCTCGGCGCGCATGTAGCGGCTGCGCACCTCGCGCAGCACGGCCACCTGCGAGGCATCGGTCACGTAGATGTTGATCTTCACCACATGATCGAAGGTGGCATTTGCGGCCGACAGGGCGCGCTGCAGGTTGGCGAAGACCTGCTCCACCTGCGCGCGGAAGTCGCCGACGCCCACCACCCGCCCGGTCGAGTCCATCGCCACCTGTCCCGCGATGTACAGCGTTCTGCCGCCGCTGGCCTCCACCACGTGGGTGTAGCCCGTCGGCGTGGAGAGCGTGGGTGGGTTGATGCGCCGGATGGACGGGGCCTGCGCGCTGGCGCGTACGGGTGCGAGGGCCGTCAGGAGCGCGGCGAGCGCCACCAGCGCGATCAGCGCCGCCGGCGCCGCCGGCGCCGCCGGCGTCGGGATTCGCGGGTGGAGTCGGCGGACCCCGAGGGCGCGCCGGGAGACAGGAGCAATGCTCGGCATGGCAGGGGAGGGATCGAGTCGCCTGAATCTACCGTCGGATTGCGCCTTCGTTTCGGCGCCCGGCGCCGTACATTGCCGACCGGCCCTCCATCCCGCTCGTGACCGCTCCCCATCGCGGCGTCCAGGCTGCGCAACTCGGCCTGCTGGTCAACACAGTGCTCGCGGCGACCAAGCTCGTCGCCGGCGTACTGGGCCATTCATACGCGCTCGTCGCCGACGCCATCGAGTCGACGTTCGACATCCTCTCGTCGGCGGTCGTCTGGGGCGGCCTGCGCATCGCCTCGCGCGCGGCGGACGACGACTATCCGTTCGGCTACGGCAAGGCGGAGTCGCTGGCGGGCGCGGTGGTCTCCCTCATGCTGCTGGGGGCAAGCGTCGGGATCAGCATCGAGGCCATCCGCGAGATTCGCACGCCGCACCACGCCCCGGCGCCGTTCACGCTGGCGGTGCTGGTTGGTGTCGTGCTGGTGAAGGAGACGCTCTCGCGCCGAGTGCTGCGCGTGGCGGGTGAGGAGGGGAGCACTGCGGTCCGCGCCGACGCCTGGCATCATCGCAGCGATGCCATCACCTCGCTGGCGGCGTTCGTGGGGATCAGCGTGGCGTTGTGGAAGGGTGAGGGGTGGGAATCGGCCGACGACTGGGCGGCGCTCGTGGCGGCGCTGGTCATCGCCTTCAACGCCTTGCTCCTGCTGCGTCCGGCCGTGCAGGACCTGATGGACCGCGCCCCCGATCCCGACGTCGTGGAGCGCGTGCGGCTGGCGGCGCTCGCCATTCCCGACGTCCTGGCCGTCGAGAAGCTCAAGGTGCGGCGTGCAGGGACCGGCCTGTACGTGGACGTGCACGTGCA
This sequence comes from uncultured Gemmatimonadaceae bacterium, assembly GCA_964626245.1. Taxonomy (GTDB): domain Bacteria; phylum Gemmatimonadota; class Gemmatimonadetes; order Gemmatimonadales; family Gemmatimonadaceae; genus SCN-70-22. The sequence goes on along the minus strand of CAZVDJ010000164.1, from coordinate 3,446 downwards.
GTCGGATCCCACGCTTTCGCTGCGCGACGCGCACATCGTCAGCGGCAAGGTGAAGAGCGCCATTCGCGACGCGGTGGTGCGCGTGCACGGGGTCCTGGTGCACATGGAGCCGTTCGAGGGGCGGCGTGCGCGGCGGTGACAGCCGCCCGGCACCTCGCACAGCGTCGCGACATCCCGTTCGGCGATGCACGCCGTTGCTCGCCTGGTGTGCTGCTACGCTGTCGGCGTCCGTGCTCCCGCCGGGTCCGCGGCCGCTCGCGGCGCAGCCGGCGCCTGCGGTCGGCGCCACGTCGCCGGCCATTCCCACCATTCGCCTGACGCGAGGGGCGTTGCGCCTGGACGGCGCGCTGGAGGAGGCGGCCTGGAGCGAGGCGGACAGCGTGACCGACTTCACGCAGCGGGACCCGCGCGAGGGCGCGGCATCGAGTGAGCGGACGGTGGTGCGCCTGCTCGGGACGCCTGAGGGGCTGTGGGTGGGCGCATGGCTGTACGACTCGTTGCCGCAGCAGGTGCGCCGCGCGCAGCTGCGGCGCGACGCCGACTTCGGCACCGACGACAGCTTCACCATCATGCTCTCGCCGATGGCCGACAAGCGCACGGCCTTCCTCTTCAAGGTCAACCCAAACGGTGCGCTGCAAGACGCGGAGGTCCTCACCTTCGAGCAGGAGTCGCGCGAGTGGGACGGGATCTGGGACGCCCGGGCGCGGGTCACGGCGCGCGGGTGGCAGGCCGAGCTCTTCATCCCCTGGCAGACGCTGCGCTACAACCGGGTCAACGACCGATGGGACGTGAACCTCAACCGGTTCATCCGCCGCAAGAACGAATCGTCGCTCTGGCGCGCCTGGCGGCGCACCGAGGGGATCCGCTTCCTCGAGCGTGCCGGTCAGGTGCAAGGATTTGCCGCCGCGTCGCAAATCGGCGGGCTCCCGCCACGCGCCACCGTGGAGCTGCGGCCGTACGTTGCCCTTACCGGTCGACTGCCCGAGCGGCGATATCTCCCCCCCGCCGACGGCGACGTGACGGCGGGCAGCGCCGTGCTGGGCGATGCGGGTGTCGACGCGAAGTTCGCGCCGGCGCCGACGCTCACCCTCGACATCACGGCCAATGCCGATTTCGCGCAAGCCGAGGTGGACCGGCAGGTGGTGAACCTCACCCGTTTCCCGCTGTTCTTCCCGGAGCAGCGCCCCTTCTTCACCGAGGGGGCCGGCATTTTCGAGTTCGGGCGACGGGAGCAGACGCTCCTGTTCTACAGCCGGCGCATCGGGCTGGGCATCGACCGACGCCCGGTTCCGTTGTACGCGGGGGCGCGGCTCACCGGGCGACTCGGGGGCCAGCAGGTGGGGTTGCTCGCCACGCGCAGCGGCGGCGTTTCCCCCGCCACCGACCTGGTGGCGCGGGTGAAGCGTGATTTCCTGGGACGTGGTTTCCTCGGTGCGATGCTCACGCACCAGGACGTGAGCGGGAGCCTGGAGCCGGGCACGTCGCGCGGCGGCACGACCGGCGGCATCGACTTCAACCTTCCCTGGATCGTCAACGACCAGAACCTGGTCCTGCTTGGCAACGTGTCGGTGGACGGCGGTGATACCCCCGGTGATCCCACCTTCGCGCGCCTCGTGATCGATTACCCGAACGATCACGCCGACATCGTGGCGCGCGTGGACCGGGTGGGGGCGGGGTTCGATCCGGCACTGGGTTTCGTGCAGCAAGCCGGGATCGTGCGCTACGGCGGGCAGGCCAACATCACCCCGCGACCGCAGGCGCTGGGCCCGTTAGGCAGGCCGTTGCGCGCCCTTGGCGTGCGGCGGCTGTCGCTCAACCTCCTGGAGTGGAACTACGTGCAGTCGCTCCCGGGCTCGGGCCGTCGCGGGGTGAACAACGCCTCGTTCGAGGTCCGTCCGCTGGGAGCGGAATTCGAGAGTGGCGCCGAGTTCGAGCTCAACCTGCAGCGCTACATCGACGCCCCCGACGAGGACTTCGACCTCTTTCCGGGCAAGGACGTGCTGGCCGGCCGCTACCACTGGAACCGGGTGGAGGTGGGCTACGTCACCTCACCGGCGCGCGCGCTTACCGGCGAGGTCACCGTGTCGCACGGCGACTTCTACGATGGCCGCTCGACCGAGTGGGAGCTGTCGGCGCAACTTCGGCTGCAGCCGCACGTGCAGTTGCAGGGCGACTTCGAGCGTGTCTCTGCCGCGTTCCCGGCGCCGGACGACGCGCCTGGCGTAGGGGGGCCCCGCTTTACCGCCCACACGGTGCGCGCGCGCGTGGACGTGGCGGCCAGCCCGCGTCTGAGCGGGACGTTGTTTGCGCAGTGGGAGAACGAAAGCGAGCGCCTGGCGATCAACGCGCGCCTGCGCTGGACCACCTCGCCGGGGAGTGACCTGTACCTGGTCTGGAACAGCGGCTGGCCCACCGACCGCGAGGGTGGCTGGTCGGCGCTGCCGTGGCGGCGTCCGGCGTCGGGGGCGCTGGTGATGAAGTACGTGCAGTACGTGCGGCGTTAGGCACGGGAGACGGGAGACGGGAGACGGGAGACGGGAGGCGGGAGACGGGAGACGCGCGGGCGCCGGTGGGCGCCCGCGCTCCTCGTCAGTTACCGCCGCCCCTGCGGGCGGTCCACGCGCGTCTTGCTCCACATGACGATCGCCGCGCACGACGACTGTCCCGCCATCTGGAATTGCGGTGGGACCGAGACGCCGTTGTACACCTCCACCGCCGCGATCTCGTTGATCGGGAGGAGGCGATCGATGTCGCCCGGGAAGACCGCCTCGAACGGGGCGCCGTCCACCCAGTACTTCACGCAGCTCCCCGTCGCCTGGCGCGTGCTCTCGATGCGGTAGTCGATCCCGTTCCCCGCAGGCACCACGCGCAGCCCCGGAATGGTCCGGAACAGGTCGGTGAGCATGGTCGGGGCGCGCTTCTGGATGTCGTCGCCATCCACGTGATAGCCGCCGCCGATCTTCTTGCGCTGCGCGTACCCCACGCGCTCCAGCCCCACGTCGCGGTCGGCCTTCACCACCACGGTGCTCAGCATCGTGGCCGGGCGCGTCATGGCGATCTCGACACGTGCGGGCCCGCGCGTGGACAGCTCAACCGCGCGCTCCTCGGGGGCAAAGCCGATCTGTCGCACCACCACCGACTGCGTCCCCGACGGGAGCCCGGTGAGGGTGAACTCGCCGTTGTCCTTGGTGAGCGTGGCGCCTGGCGTTCCCAGCACGTCGACGCGCGCCCCGACGACCCCCTGGCCGGCAGCGTTCACCACGCGCCCGGTGAGCACCGCGTTCCCCGTCTGCAGCGTGATGGCGGAGAAGGAGGGGCCGGTCTGCGCTTCCTTCTGCCGGCGCAGCGCCGCCGTGTCGGTGGTGGCCCCCGCCACCACGGTGTTGGCGTTGCCGATCTTGAGCCCCTGCACCACCAGCGGCGTGTTCTCGGCCTTGACCCGCACT